>JABHNP010000167.1 GCA_018694455.1 Planctomycetaceae bacterium
CTCACAGCTGTGTATCACGGCCGAGTCAAATATCCGGATCAGAGGACAGCCTAGTGGCCTCCCAGAAACGATGTTCCATGACGCCTCTCGGAGCAGGAGAATGTTCCCTCATCAAGCAGAATGTGGTTATATGTAATCGTCAGCGAGCCACTGCAGTCTGTTCAAAGACACTCAAGCATCGTTTCATATCTGCAATAAATTCGCTAAAAATATCAGAAGCCGATATCAGCCTCGCAATTGTAAATGATAAAGAGATTGCCGAACTTCACGAAGCATGGCTGGGCATTCCTGGCCCAACAGACGTGCTCTCTTTCGATCTTTCTGGCCCTCAACGATCGCAACACACGCTCCATAAGAATTGCGATAGCATCCGCGGTGAAATCATTGCAAGTGCTGAGACCGCTTCTCGGGAGGCGCTCGTGTATCACTGGAGTCCAGACCATGAATTAACATACTACCTTCTTCATGGCCTTCTTCATCTCAAAGGATATAACGACCACACGCCATCAGAGCGAATTTCGATGCGAAGAAAAGAACGGGCGTTGATGAGAGCAATTGGACTGCCAAGTCCACCGAGAAGGCGTCCTAAAACAACATCTGCACAACGCTAACCCATTTTATTGTACTTAAATCATTCTTATGCCAACTGCAATCTTTTTATTAGCCATCGCAAGCCTAGCCGCGTTACAGTCCCGTGCAATCCGAGGGGCAAAGCGACATCAACTTCAAGAGATATGCCGCCAAAAAGGTCTGCCCGATGTCTATGAAGAACTCGTACGAGCCAGTGAAGGAATTGCTTTTTTTGCTGCGACGGTGGTGGTTCTTGCAGGAGTAGCTTCGACTTTTTTCGTATCTAAGATACTTACCACTACTTTAGCTGCCGGACTTTGGGCCGGTCTTTGTTGGGTTGTGCTCGTCATAATACCAATGACCCTAACGAAATTTGCTGGAGTTTGGATTGTTGTGACAACATGGTGGTTATGGCGTCCGCTCATCCGGCTTATCGCACCGGTTGCCAAATCGATTATGAAATGCGTAGAAGCCGTACAGTGGTTGCTATATCAAAGCAAGAATCAGGCTACTGCTGACGAGTCACAGGATGAAATCCGACTGGCAATGGATGAAGCTCACCGCGAAGGACATCTTGATGAAGAGGCACGAGAGATGATTGAGGGCGTCATGGAACTCGAAGATGCTCAAGTATCAGAAATCATGACGCCTCGGACGCAAGTGATTGGTATCTCTTTAAGCTCCGCATGGAAAGAAGCGGTTGAGGCTGCTGTAGAAAGTGGATATTCCAGACTTCCAGTCTGGAAGTCTTCACCAGACGATATTGTTGGAGTTCTTCATTTACGTGAAATTTTATCCGAACTCGCTCGGCACCAATACGCTGCAGATGAGAGTGAACACAAAACTCCTAATATTAGCGATCTTCTTCGGCCGCCCTATTTCATTCCAGAAACTATGAGTGTTCAGTCACTTCTTCGTGACTTGCAACATGGCAAATCACATATGGCAATTGTGACAGATGAATTTGGTGGGGTTTGTGGCATCGTGACAATTGAAGACGCTCTGGAAGAAATTGTTGGGGAAATTACCGACGAACACGATGAAACACTTACTGATGGGATTCTTGTACAATCAAAAGACATGTGTGAGACAGTAGCTACAGTTCCCATTGATGACTTAAATCAGCGAATGCATTTTGTGTTGCCTGAGGAAGCTGATTATGACACCATCGGAGGCTTCGCATTTCATCTCTTCGGACGAATACCTTTAGTGGGCGAAACCATTACCTCTGATGGTGTGTCTCTCGAAATATTGGCGAGCTCAAGACGTCAAATCGATAGGCTGCGTGTCTCAAGATTACCCCAAACACCTGACTCGCCATGAGTGCCGAAAAGGCTCAGGCTCTCGTCCTGCGGGCCCGACCATTTGGTGAAACCAGTGCAATCATCACGCTGTTAACACGGGAGGGCGGTAAAGTACGGGGGTTGGCAAAGGGAGCGTGGCGACCGAAAAGTAAATTTGACGCCGCCCTTGACCTCCTTTCTATCTGTCAGGTACTCGTTCTACATCGTCAATCTGGCAATCTTGATCTTTTTATCGAGGCCTTCCTTGAACACCGATTCCGCGTCGGGCCACATGAAGCATCATTTGCAGCTGGACTCTATATAGCCGAACTCCTGGATTCAGTTACTGTTGATGCCGACCCACAACCTCAGCTCTTTGATCTCGCCACACAAGCGATCCGACTCCTCTCTGCACCGAGACCTGGGCAGAGCCATAGTCAGCGGTCCATACAGACTCCCAGCTTTGTTGCAGCCCTTGTTATCCACACAGAACTGGGTGTCCTTCATCAACTGGGACAGCTCCCATCACTTCACCGATGTGCAGAATGCCAAAAGCCACTGGACGGACAAAGGATATCGTTTGGCATGCTCGCCGGGGGAGGTCTCTGCTCACACTGTCGAAGAGGAAAGCGATCGGTTGTATCCGTCTCAGACAAAGCAATTGCTTCCTTACGGCGACTTGCTGATTCATTCGACAAAAATGTTTTGGAATCTCCTTCGGAAGCTCCACTCGGAGAGATTCGCGCAATTATGAATACATTGTTCGCCAATATTCTCGGATATCGTCTGAAAACCAGCCATTGGCTTGCGACAAGCTTGACCTCGTTACGCGAGAAACAACGATGAAACGCACACTCAACATAAGGATATGGTCAATGTTTTTCACAATGACCACGGTGTCCCTTGTTACGCTCCTTTCAAGTGGATGCGCAACACTCACGAAGCCCACATGGCCATGGAGTGATATTGATGCAGGTCAAGAAGAGAGCCTTGATGGTGAATCATCCTCTGTGATTTCATCAGAATTTACACCCAGTAATGAAGACTTCGGCTGGAATGCTTTGAAGGGCGACAACATAAAACGGCGATTTAAGAAGATTGTTGGTCGTGGGCCAGACGAATCTGTAGCGAAAGACGCTCTCACTGAGGGAGATGATCTGTTTGTTCAGAAAGATTACAAGGCTGCTCTCAAACAGTACCGTCGAGTTATCGACCGTTGGCCAGATTCTGCTATTGAAGAAGATGCCATGTGGCAAGTCGGGGAATGTCTTTTTTTTACCGATCAATACCCAAAGGCTGAAGATCAATACGATGCTCTAGTTAAAAAATATCCAAACACAAGATATCTTGACCGTATAGCGAAACGGCAGTTCGTTATTGCACAGTATTGGTTGGCGCTTGATGAAAAAGGCCATATACCGCTCCTCATACCAAATCTAATTAATCGAAGTCGGCCTCTGTTTGACACTCGAGGGCGAGCTCTCAAAGCGTACGAACACGTCCGCCTAAATGACCCACGTGGCTCGCTTGCAGACGATAGTTTGATGGCACAAGCCAACGCACATTTCTTGGAGACTGAATGGCTTGATGCTGATTACTACTATTCAGTCTTACGCACAGAGTACCCCGACAGTGATTTTCTTATGCCCGCTCATTTGTTTGCCCTTCAAGCCAAGCTTCGAGCATATCAAGGCCCCGCATACGAGGGTGGAATGCTTGATGAGGCCGAAATTCTAGCTGACCAAATTCTTGTTCAATTCCCAGATCAGCTAAAAAGTGATGAAGAAGAACGAGTCATTCGCACACGTGCTGAAATCGCAGCACAACAGGCGTTACGTCACTGGAAGAGGGCAGAATTTTATGCAAAAGGAAAACACTACTCATCTGCTCGTATCTACTACGCGCTTATCGCCGAAGACTACCCAAAAACAATGCTTGCCCAGCGTGCTCGAACGCAGCTGAATGGTATCGAGGGACTTAAGGATTTCAACGATAATCCATTCCCTACGCTTACAGCTTTTCTCAATCCAGATTCACTAAAAGAGGCTGAACTCGACGCCATGGCAGAAGCTGATGCCCTGATTGCAAGCGGGGACAGCACTGGTGAAAACCAGCCACTCAGATGAGGCTCACAATGATCCCATCCATGAACCGTCGAAGCGTCTTGTGTGGGCTTGCCTGCCTATTGTCAGGAGTCCTTGGATGCGCCACCTATCGGTTTGGAAATAGCACTCTCTATGCCACAAATGTTCGTACGATCTATGTGCCACTATTTCAATGTGACAGCTTTCGTATGACACCAGCGCTCGACATTGGTGAGCGACTTACTGAAGCCGTCTGCAAAGAAATAGAAAAGAGAACTCCGTTCAAGGTAGTCGATAGTTCCGGCGCTGATAGTATTTTGACTGGTCGTATTGTCGCAGATACGAAGCGGATGATGGTAGAGAGTCCAACAGATCAATCACGGATGGTTGAGATGAATTTGCAAGTACTTGTCACGTGGGCTGATCGAGGTGGAGCTGTTTTGGCTTCAGGTTCTATTCCGGTACCCGCAGCAAGTGTTGATGTTGGCCAGGCTGCTGCACTGGTTCCTGAATATGGGCGATCGGTCGTAAGCACTCAGCAAGAAGGTATCGTCAAACTGTCACAACAAATCGTTGGTTTAATGGAAGAACCGTGGTAATGAAGCCACATATTGAAGATCTTGCTGGGTGGCGACTACGCACAGGCACTGTGCCTCTTCCGAAATCAGGTGGCCTTCCGCTGTTAATGGGCATTGTCAATGTCACGCCCGACAGCTTTTCCGACGGCGGTCGATATGACCACATTGAAGCGGCAGTTTCGCATGGGCTTTCACTCATTAACGCTGGTGCTGACATTCTTGATATTGGCGGGGAAAGCACTCGGCCTTTCTCTGAACCCGTTGATTCAGAGGAGGAGTGGCGTCGAGTCGGTGAAGTTGTACGAATCCTTTCGCACGACTCGAATTGTCCAATATCAATTGATACGTCAAAAGCCTCTGTTGCAGAAAATGCAATTTCTAACGGTGCTGAGATAATCAATGACGTCACAGGACTCCAAGGCGACCCTGCGATGATCAAAATTGCCACTGAGACGGGTGCTGGAATTTGCGCCATGCACATGCAAGGCACACCAGAGACCATGCAGTTAGAACCAGAATACGAAAACGTAGTAGAAGAAATTTATTCGTATCTTGAAAACCGAAGAAGTGAATTGGTCACCGCGGGGGTCTGCCCTCAATCTATCTGCCTTGATCCTGGTATCGGCTTTGGGAAAACTCACAGCCACAATATTGAACTCATGCAAAAGGCCTCAAGGTTTCTTGATCTTGGGTGCCCTATTCTGATTGGACATTCCCGCAAAGGGTTTCTTGGGAAATTAGTAAAGCACACGCTCAATAGAGACGGGTCAATCCACGAACGTGACATCGCAACAGCTGCTGCAGCCTGCAGCCTTGCTGACCAGGGCATACAGATACTACGAGTCCATGATGTCGCAACAGTTCGACTTGCTCTCACTACCTATACGTCCAACAAGCAAAAAGTATCGTAGTTATAAAACCATTGCCTTACGAGCAATTTCAACACACTGCCGAATATCATCTAGTGGATTCTCTGGATTCTTTTCATATTCAAGAGAGAGCGCTCCGTCTTCTGGAAAACCAACTTGATCGAGTGCAACAAAGACAGCCGGTACATCGAGATGGCCTTTCCCAAGAATGACGCCCTCCGACTTTTTTTGCATTTCAGCAAAGTCTTTAAGATGTATTCCGTACAACCTGCCTTTTAAGAGCCGAATGACTTCTACTGGCCGTTCGGCTGATCGGATGTAGTGCCCAAGATCTGCACATGCCCCAATGCGTGAATCCCGATTTTCAATCGCTCGTAAAACATCAATAATTTTATTATACCGATGCCCAGGACCGTGATTGTGGATAGCTATACGGATATCAAATTCTTTTACCAACTCCTCAAGATTATCAAATGATTCGGGTGCTGGATCTGCTGTGAGTGTTTTTATCCCTGCCTGCTTCGCAAAGGTAAAGACCTTCCTATTGGCCTCATTATCTGCAGTAAACCTATTGACCCCATGAGCAGAAATCAGAAGACCATGATCTTTGACCTTTTGAAGTACTGCGTTAATTTCTGAGGAACTACCCGTAACTGGAAACATCTTTGGGTAGAACTCAATAGCATCAAATCCCAATTCTTTTGTATGGCGAAGCGCGTCGTCGAGCGAATACTTTCTTAAGGAAAAGGCTTGAATACCAAGAGTGAATTTTGTTTTTAGCAATGCAGCACGAGCAAGAGGAACGCCAGCGACACCGGCAACGGCTGATGCAACAAATGCCCGACGACTTTGAGTACACATAGACAAATCCCTCGTTACAGTATGAATTCGAAGTACACTGGGTTTTCCCAACAAGTGCTGACCGAGACCCTTGATTGAGATAGCATACAGTCTTAGAAGACTTTTCATCTACAGAATTCATTTACTACTTAGACTTTGAAGAGCCACCTCATGCCCGACATTTCCGCAGCCTCTCCAACAAAACTTAAAGACTATTGCCGTCGGGCCGCTGAAAAGAGCCGTACAGCTGCGATACAACTTGCAACGAGCTCAAGCCAACAGCGGGCGGTATGCCTTCGTGCAGCCGCAGATGTAATCCGAGCTGACAAAGCTGAGATTCTGAAAGCGAATGCCCAAGACGTTGCGAATGCTCCTCATTTTGGCCTCACGGAAGCCGCCACCGACCGGCTCCGCCTGGACAGCCAACGAATTGATGATATTGCCACCGGTGTGGAAGTCATCGCCGGCCTACCGGATCCAATTGGTGAACTCATTGAAACATCGACTCAACCAAGTGGACTTCAAATTCGCAAGATACGCGTACCTCTTGGTGTAATCTTTTTTGTGTACGAATCACGTCCGAATGTAACAGCTGATGCAGCAGCAGTAGCGATCGCTTCAGGAAATGCTGTCATCTTACGCGGCGGGAAAGAAGCTGCTCATTCGAGCAAGCGGATTGTTGAGAGTATTCGTCAGGCCATTACTGCGAGTGGTCTACCAGCTGATTGTGTTCAGCTCGTCGACATTGCAGATCGTGAAGCGGTTGGCGCTTTTTTGCAATTCGACGACTTGATTGATCTTGCAATTCCCAGAGGTGGAGAAAGCCTCATACGGCGAGTTTGCTCCGAGGCACGAATGCCCGTTTTAAAACACTTTAGTGGAAACTGCCATGTGTATATAGATACAACTGCTGATCTTGATATGGCAGAAAAGATTCTAATCGATGCTAAGTGCCAGAGAATGGGCGTCTGCAATGCAGCAGAGTCTCTTCTTGTGCACAAAAATGTTGCTGAAAAATATCTTCCTCGGGTCGCTAAGCAGCTTCAATCCCACGGTGTTGAAATCGTTGGTGATGATGAAACTTGTCAGCTTCTTGCAGGGATAAACCGTGCAACCGAAGAAGATTTTGCAATGGAATTTCTAGGACCGAAACTTTCGGTAGCTATTGTGCGTTCAATAGACGAGGCGATTGATCACATTAATCGATTTGGCTCTCGACACACTGACGCGATCGTAACCAAGGACAATGCTATGGCTGAACGATTTGCTGCTCGGGTCGACACTGCAGTAGTCCTTATTAATGCAAGTACTCGATTCAATGATGGTGGTGAACTTGGAATAGGTGCTGAGATTGGAATTTCAACAGATAAGCTTCACGCCCGAGGACCCTGTGGCCCAAGGGAATTAACTACATACAAATATGTTGTGACAGGGAAGGGTCAGACCAAGGGGTAGCGTCATACTTTGATTGGAGGATTTAATGAATCTGGGAAATTTCAAAATGCGTCAGCAGCACCTCATTGCAGTTGCGATAGTTCTTGTCGCAACAACGTTCTCATTCGTTCTATTTGGACAGGGACCTCCCCGCATGCGGAAGCATCAAGCTACCAAGGCTACAACCCTTGTACTCATGCCAGCCAACAGAAAGCCGATTACATCGAACCGTGTTCGAATAAGCGAAAAAGATGGCTTTCGTGTTATCGAATCAAATGATATTCCGAATCATACCGTTGGAGAATTCCCAAATAGAGGAAATCCAAATACCATAGCCTCGCAAAATTGGACTATCCGTATTCCACTTCACCCAGTCGCCAACAAAAAAATAACACCACTTCATCAAAGTACTGAGCGAGGTCCACCGAATATGCCATTTGGTATTGGTGTGAATGGTGTGCTTTTCGAGCCCGGAACAGCGGAATTCTGGATGGGAAATCGAGGTGCGGACTGGAATTACGAAGCACTCGGAGGAGCTGTGAGTCTAGGACTCGATGCAAATCATGCACATGTTCAGCCCGGTGGTGTGTACCACTACCATGGGCTTCCTACAGGATTGCTGAATGAACTTGGTTTTCCTGATGATGAACATCATTCAGAAAAACATTCACCACTTCTTGGTTGGGCTGCAGATGGATTCCCTGTGTATTACGCGTATGGTTATAGTCAGCCAGACGACTCAAAAAGTGAGATTGCAGAGCTCACAACAGGCTTTCGGCTCAAAGAAGGAAACCGACCAGGCGGTCAGAACAATCCTGGAGGCCAATATGACGGGGCCTTCATCCAAGATTATGAATTTGCTCAAGGCACGGGTGATCTTGATGAGTGCAATGGAAGATTCTGTATAACTCCTGAATTCCCTGAAGGCACATATGCTTATTTTCTTACAGATGCTTGGCCTGTAATTCCTCGTGCGTTTCGTGGAACTCCAGTTCTGTTAAAGGAAAGAGGACACGGGTCACACAGGAGGCCGGGCCGTTAATCACATCGGACCAAGACCATCGGCCTAGGTATTTGCTTCTATACATTCACAGCCCACAATGAACACGTACGGCCTGTGGCACACCGATGTCTATCACCTGAATTCGGCCAGTGTACTGTTTGGCATCAGCGGTATGAAAACCTTGCTTTGATGCAACAAATGTCAATGTTGTGTCTGCACGAATACACTTTCCATCAGGCGCTCCATGATCACAATCAAAACCTGATGGTACGTCAACAGCAATGATGAAGGGCCGTGGTGAAATTTTCATTCGCTCAGCAATTGATTCGATCGCAATCTTGGAATCACCTCGCACCACACCAGTTGCACCAG
>JABHNP010000190.1 GCA_018694455.1 Planctomycetaceae bacterium
ATCAATCGCAAGGGATAAAGCGCGACGAACCAATGGATCATCAAGTGGTGGTTCCTCTGTATTAATCCAATAGAAATACACACCTAAATAGGGATGGCTGTGGAAATCTTGATATTTCTCAAGATGATCCATAAATTCCGCCGGAAGTGACGTACTTCCCCCCGGCCAATCAAATTCTCCAGCAACATACATATTCATGGCTGTTGTCGCACTTTCGACCATAGCAACACGTATACGGTCCAGTTTGACAGAACCGACATCCCAATAATATTCATTCTTTTCAAAAGTCATGTGCTGACGAAACTGCCAGTCTGTCATTCGAAAAGCTCCATTGCAGACAACATATTCTGGGCGTGTCCACAAGTCAGGATCAATGCCTCGATTCTGTAGATCTTGAAAAAGATGCTCCGGAAGAGGCATAAATGAGTAGAAACTCAAAAAGTTAAGAAAATATGGCAGAGGATCAACCAATGTAATCTCAAGTGTATGTGTATCGATCGCTCGTACACCGAGAGTCTCTACTGCAGTATCACCTCGACTGATTGCTAACCCTTCTTGGAAAATAAATCCATTGCTGGCATATTTGCTGCCAGTCTGTGGATCAACAAGCCTTCGCAAGGCGAAGACAAAATCATCTGCCGTAAGGGCATGGCCATCGGACCAGAATGAAGGACGGAGATGAAACGTATACGTCCGTCCGTCATCTGATATGTCCCAATGCGTTGCTATTGCAGGAAGTGGCTTAAGAGTCGCTGGATGGACCTGAACAAGTCCCTCAAAAGTATTCCAGATAATTTCACCACCCGTACTATCTGAACATCTTCCTGGATCAAGCCACTCAGGTTCGCTTGAATTATTAATCCAGAGCTCTTCTGGACCATGACGTGGCTCGACAGTTCCAAAATAAGGTGATTGCTGTTGTTGGCATCCACCGAGTAGCAAACTGGCAGCAATGCACGATAAGGCGAAGCAAAGACCGAATGTCGCTTTCTGTGTTATCACCTTTAACCGAAACAGCAACACAACCATTTCTCCTCTCCAACAGAGCAACCTCAGTACTGGCATTCCCTGGCTGGAGGCAACGTACCTGCCACAAGAAGATACCTCTCTTTTGACATACTCATCTGGCACGACCGACACCCTTTTATGCTTGACGCTCCCACGCTCTTTCCACACGACATGCGTTGTACTTCTACCATGGTCTGTTGCTAAATAATCTGTCCGTTGAAAGTGTCATCTACTTTCATGTTTTTATTGCACACCTTATGCAACACTCTTTTTTGTCAGTCCGATGACAAAACACTGAGAATCGCTGATGCAAAGGCTGGTAAATCGCTTGGGCGTCTACTCGACACAAAATGCCGGTCAACAACAACTGGGGTATCTTCCCAGATGGCCCCGGCATTGATGAGATCATCTTTGATACCAGGACTACCAGTCACTCGTACACCGCGGTAGACACCAGCCGATATTGGAATCCAGCCGCCATGACAAATCGCTGCAACCAGCTTGCCATGATTCGCGAAATCACGAACAAGTTGAAGAACCTTCGGATCACGACGAAGCTCATCAGGCATCCATCCTCCAGGGATAAGGATTCCATGAAAATCGTCTGCCTCCATGTCATCAATAGCGGCATCACTTAGACATGGATAACCATGTTTCCCGGCATACTCGTGCCCCTGCCGGCCCCCAGCGACCGTGACATGACCGTTCGCTTCTTCAATACGAAGTTTTGGATACCAGAGTTCTAGATCTTCGTAGGCATTCCCAACAAAACAAAGGATACGAATCTTCGATAATAGTTGGTTTTCTCGCATTTTCAGTTTTCCTCACGCTGCTCACGAAACGTGTCAAACACGCTCATGGGCGAGTAGTCAAAGTGTGTTCATGTGCATTATCACTGATTCGGTGACGTGCGTCGCAAAAAAGACGACATGCGAAAATCCAGACAAGAAACATTCCATGAGTCAAAGAGATCAAAAAAGCACTGAGACCCCTCTCTGGAACTAGTTTTTCGGGATACAAATCGCCCGTTCAGGACCTCTCAAAATACTCCAAAACTCACCAGATGGGGCATTCATGAGGGTTCTATTTTTTCTGCTTGACGTGGGCTGTCAGGTCGGTACATTCACGCCCCTGCCATATCAAGTGGTCGAAGTAGTAGTCACCACAATATCTTGCGATAGCATGCAGATGGAACTGCCTTTTAGCTTTATAACGTTTTTAGGGAATTTAACGGAGTGAAGGATTCACTCCAGACGTGTAGACCGGTCGATACCGCTTGTTGAGAACCTATACGCGAGTACACTTTGCTAGGCCTTTTGATGGCCGTCACATAATCAGGAGTTTTGCCCATGACTCAGTTCGATTCATCCACTCAAGTTGCCTCGTCCGCTACGCATTCACAAGAAAATTCAGAACCTGGCGGCCAGCAATCGACCCCCAATCGAGTGGGCATCGAAATTGAATCAACGTTCTGTCCAACTGAAGCAGAAAGTCCGTTTGACACAACAGAATGGGAACTCCGAACAGCTGCAATCAAGGGTGAAAATGGCCAGCTTCTTTTTGAACAGGCTGCCTGTGAAATCCCAGCAGCATGGAGCCAGTTAGCTACAAACGTAGTTGTCAGTAAATATTTTTATGGAGAAATTCATACGCCCGAACGTGAACATTCTGTAAAGCAACTTATCCATCGCGTTGCTCGAACAATTTCCGATTGGGGCGTTGCAGACGGATATTTTAAAACTGCCGAGGATGGTGAAAATTTTTACCGTGACCTTGCATGGCTCTGTGTTCACCAGCATGGTGCTTTCAATTCACCGGTCTGGTTTAACGTCGGACTGTATCACCAATATGGTGTGCAAGGATCCAAGTGCAATTGGCGATGGGATGAAGCCAAGCGAGACGTGACGCAACCCGAAAATCCCTATGAATATCCACAAGGCAGTGCCTGTTTTATCCAGAGTGTCCAAGACAATATGGAAGACATCATGGAGTTGGCTCGCAGTGAGGCCATGTTGTTCAAATTTGGCTCTGGCACTGGCACCGACCTAACAACCCTTCGAAGCCAAAAAGAAAAGCTCTCGGGGGGTGGCAGTCCATCTGGCCCACTTTCGTTCATGCGGGTCTACGATCAGATTGCTGGTGTCGTCAAAAGTGGTGGCAAGACGAGGCGGGCTGCAAAAATGCAGTCACTGAAGGTCTACCACCCAGACATTATGGATTTCATCGAATGCAAATCGAGAGAAGAAAAGAAGGCTCGTGTTCTGATTGAAAAAGGCGGGTATGATGCGAATTTCAATGGCGAAGCATATAGCTCTATTCTTTTCCAAAACGCAAATCTCTCAGTTCGATTAACTGATGAATTCATGGAAGCTGTTGAGCGCAACGACTCGTGGACAACACGCTGGGTCACCGACTCATCAAAGGCGGGTCCAACTTATAAAGCCAACGAAATCATTGACCGCATGTCACAGTGTGCATGGCAATGTGGTGATCCAGGTGTCCAGTACGACACCACGATCAACAAATGGCATACATGTCCAAATTCTGGTCGAATTAATGCAAGTAATCCTTGCTCTGAATACATGTTTCTTGATGATACTGCCTGTAACTTGGCAAGTATCAATCTCATGAAATTCCGTAAACCAGATGGTGAATTTGATGTCGAACGATTTACTTCGGCATGTCGCGTCTTCTTAATTGCACAAGAA
>JABHNP010000090.1 GCA_018694455.1 Planctomycetaceae bacterium
AATGTGTGGCTATTTGAGTACAAAGAAACCTTTTTTTGCGGAAAGACGGTTCATGAAGTGTTTTATCGTGTTGATTGTGTCGGTATTGCTTGGAACAAGTGGCTGTGGTCCACAGGGCGTTACAGAAAAACGGTTCTCGAACCCTGCCCCTGATGCGATTGATCGTGCGAGTGTTTTGATTCAGGGATACGCAGAGGGTCAGCCAGTTGGTAGTGAAACAATGGAGTTCGAAGAACTCGCTCAAGGGGTTGCTGCGATCGACACGCAGAAAGGGAGCGATGTCAAAGAGTTTCTTACCAAAGTTGAAAAAACGGGACGTGTAAGCAGGAAAGATGCAGCAAAGCTTTTAGAGCGTCTGAAAGAGTAGGCTCGAAGCTTAGTTTGTAGGGTAAGAAGCAGGAATTGCATGGTCTTAATGCGAGTGCATTGAATAAGGTGTTTTTTTGCGAAGAAGAATTAGGCCGTGAGCGTTTGCAGAAAATGCTATCTGTCGGGTGGGCAAAAAAAGTTTGATGCTTGTTGAGCTTTTCGTTGTGATTGCCGTGATCGGTATGAAGAGAGCGGTGTAAGAGAGAATAAAGCCAACGGGTACTGGCAAGACTGCTTTGATACGCGATTGAAGAATTCAGTAGCTTGTTTTGGTGTGAATCATTCAGACGATTGGTCGATCCCAATTCTTTCTTGCTAAGGGTTCGTTTGTGCGAGACCCCAGATCGGTTGTGATAGGCCCTAGATTTTGTATGAACCATGACTGATTCGTACAAGAATTTGAAGCAATCATCCTATACGCTGATTCTCCCCAATTAGTATGTTCATAGTGTCTTTGATGTCGGCGTAGCTGGGGAAATATACGTCTTGGAATATATTCTTTTTTTCCATGACATGTTCATGCGCGTCGTTGATATTTCATTCCTTTTTTTGGAGACAGCGTTATGAATCAGATCAATCCCTCAGGGAATGGTGGAAGAAGTCTTAAAGCCTTTACGCTCATAGAGCTTCTGGTCGTGATTGCCATTATCGGAGTACTGGTAGGGCTTCTGCTTCCTGCTGTTCAGCAGGCGCGAGAAGCAGCGCGTCGGATGAGCTGTGTGAACACTATGAAGCAGATAGGGTTGGCCTCACATGGTGTGCTCGATGCAAAGAGATCGTTTCCGCATGCGTACCGTAATGAAGTTATTAACAACCAGCGGTACAGAGGCACACTTTTCTTTTGGATCCTTCCTCATATGGAAGAAGGGAATTTTTATACGCAGGCCTCACCGGACATGCATAAACAAAATCGTTTTCCGAGTGCTGAGGTAGCAAACGGTCAGGCACTGCATCACGAAATGCCAGCCTACTACTGCCCATCAGACGTGACAAAAAATTATTTTAATAATGAAAATAAAAGTCCCCCTGAGTGGGCTCTTGCCAACTATCTCCTGAACTATCAGCTGTTTGTTGGCGACTATCATGGGACAAATTTTCGCGACCAGCCGCCCTGCAAAGATGCTGACGTGACAGACGGATTTTCTAATACGATTGCTTTTGCAGAGACTGTGCGAAAGTGTGGTGGAAATGCCGGCAACACAAACAGTGGTCAGGGGAATATCTGGACTCATGGTGACTGGAATGCGGCGTACATGCCAATGTTTGGTGGTGGGGTGAGTGCGGACGGAACCACGAACCCTCTCACGAAAGGTGTGGGCTCGGTGCCGCAAAACAATCAGCAACGGGTGGGCTGTAACTGGAGACGCAGGCCCGGAGCTCTGCATACCGGAACGATGACCTGCGGTTTTGCCGACGGCTCGTCGAAAAGCATTTCATTGCCAATCGACGGAAACGTCTGGTGGAACCTTGTTCAGCGGGCAGACGGCCAGGTCGTTGGCGACTACGAATAATTCTTGGCGAGATCAGGCTTGCCGATTGGTCGTTACTGACCATTCGGCAAGCCTTTCTTTACTTCTGCCTCTTGAACATCATTTATTATTGAAAAGAGAGATTACATGCGATTCTTAATCCTAGCCCTGGTGTGTACTTCAATTACTGTGCTTGCGGGCTGCAGCCGTGAAGTCCGGTCAACCGTAACGGGCAAAGTAGACTATGAC
>JABHNP010000169.1 GCA_018694455.1 Planctomycetaceae bacterium
AATGAATGGTGGAATTTGACAATACAGGGGACTGGCTTTTACCGTGTAGTTTCCAGGGAGACAAGGAATGCCCAGGGAGACAAGGAATGCATGAAAAGCCAATATCCGACGCAAATGCCCCAGCAGACGGACTTGCCGTCTGTGAGGAGCGAATCGGATACTCTTTTCGAAATCGGCACCTACTGGAGGCGGCCGTGACTCATGCCTCAGGTGCTGCTCATCGCCTTGCATCCAATGAACGGCTCGAATTTCTGGGGGATTCTATTCTTGGGTTTGTTGTGTGCAATCGTCTATATAACGAGTTTCCAGAACTTCTTGAGGGTGACCTTACACGGATTAAATCCGCTGTTGTAAGTCGAGAAACCTGCAGCAGGATCAGTATTGAACTCGGACTGATCGATTTCCTTGTTGTTGGCAAGGGTATGGCAGTGAATCGTCCAGTTCCAAATTCAGTTCTCTCGGACATGTTTGAGTCGCTGGTGGCAGCGATTTTTCTCGACGGGGGTATTGATCCTGCTCGAACTTTCCTGAACACCTGGATAGGTCCAGAAATAGAAAAGGTAGTTTCTGGTGAGGAAGGGTCGAATCATAAATCACTTCTTCAGCAGCTTGCTCAGGGAGCTTACGGTATAGCCCCAACCTACGAAGTCATTGACGAAGTTGGACCTGATCACAACAAAGAATTTCAGGTGCGAGCTCGGATTGGTCAGCGGCGGTATGCTGCGGCGTGGGGCCGGAACAAAAAGGAAGCCGAGCAAGGAGCGGCAGAAAAAGCCCTTGAAACTCTGCGGTTAGAGGGCGTTGTTCCATCTATCGAGCACGCATTTCGACGCTCGAGTGAGGCTGGACCTCATTAAGAGGGGCGGCCGGTCGTTCCGATTTCTTTGACGTAGATTGAAGTTTACGGTCTCCCGGGCCGAACTTCTCTTTATCAACCAGCGTATCAAATCGTGCCGTTGGGCAATGGCCCGTACTCTCTTGAGCCTTCTGGGGGGTGGTACTCAGGCCCCGGCGCGAATTTGAAAGTCCACCTCGTCAAGCGAGGTGGACTTTCGCTTTCGTTTGCGGGTCAAAGGCCGACGTCTCGGGTAAGCGGTTGACGATCGAACATGAGTCGGCTGCTGATGGCTATTGCCAAAATACCTGCAGGCATAATGAGCATTTCCCACCCAGGCCCGGGGCCGTCAAGAATCATCTTTTCGGCGAGTGTTCGCACAAACATGATCGCAAGAAGAACGGCAACGACTTCGAGTAATGTTTTTTTCAGCGAACCAATATTTTCAACTTTAAGCCAGCGGGGCGCAGTGCCTACTGGCATTGAGTTCGTCAGGAAGAGTGCGTAGATGCCGTAGGCAAAGTATAAAAAAGTCAGCCCGGTGAGACCATTGTCTAGTGACTCAAGCAAAAGAAGATTGGCGGCAGGCCGGGGTGCAGCATCTGGTGACGTTGGCGAATACAAACAGTACTGCAAAAATCCTCCATAAAGGCCAAAATATCGCAGGACTGCTTCAGCTGTGTTCGCAGCTCCTATGATAAACATGAGAAGAGCGCCAATAAGCGATGAGAACACCGTAACAATACTGAACCAACGAGTCATGCCAAGGATTTGCGTGATACGAGGCACCATCTTTCGGTGGTGCGAGTGCTCGGATTGGGGAGTGTCTTTCGCATCCATAAGAAGTGATTTATTCCAGAAAAAGAGATGTGTTTTGAAGGAATACCATCTGCACTATACCACGCTCCTTGAACTGCTGTTATCGTTTAATCTCTGGGTACGTTGGTTCTGTGGTGTTTGGTTTCGGCTGGTTCAATGATTATGAGACTGAATTGGGCTGTGGATGGTTGTGCTACGGTACGGTTCGCAGGTGTTGGTATATATTCGCAACGTAAGGAGACAAAGAGCATGGGTGCCCAGGAACGTTTTACATCGCTCGTTGATGAACCAGCAGCAATTGCAAAGCCGGCTGGACTCTATCAGCCGTGCTTGGTTGTTGGCGGTTTTGCTTATGTATCCGGCCATCTGCCGGTACTCCCTGATGGGAGCCTGATTCTTGGATGTCTTGGACGTGATTTAGAAGTTGAGGATGGCAAGGCAGCAGCACGGCGAGCGGGGCTTGCAAGCCTCGTGACGCTTGAGCAGGCCCTAGGCAGCTTGGATGCCGTGAAGCGGGTGGTGAAGCTCTTTGGAATGGTTGCAGCGACGGGCTCGTTTACCCAGCATCCCGCAGTTGTGAATGGTTGTAGTGAGCTTTATGCAGAAGTATGGGGTAATGAGAACGGGGTCGGCGTTCGAAGCGCTCTTGGAGTTGCCTCGTTACCCGCGGGTGTTGCGGTTGAGATTGAGGCAGTTTTTGAATTGAACTGAATGTTTATTAGGACTTCTCGGTCAGAATTTGATTCAGAACGGTGATATCGGTTGAACAGGCTGTGATTTTGTGCTGCTCGATATCAGATGCTCTGGCAAAAGCTTGGTTCGAGGTACGTGTTCTAGTCATTACCCGATATTGACTTCGGGCCTTTGCCGGCTGTCTTTTCGTAGTGGCCATCACCGGAGCGAACATATTTTGTAAACCCAATCCGATCGAGATTCTTGTCTGATAGTTTTTCCTTTGCACCCATGTCAGACCATTTCCCAGCTATCATAAATCCGGTGATCACTCGTCGCACTGGCTTGCCATTGAGCGGATGCTTTGTGAGCGGTTCAGCACTCATTGGTTGGATAACTTCAAATCGCTCTCCATCTGCACCATCTTCTTCGACGACTTCGTAGACGTATGTTGGCATCAGATGTCCTTTGTCGTGCACGCAAGAAAACATGTATTCTGTCGCGGTAAGTGTACCGAGCAATCAGTACCTCGTAGAGTGTCTTTATCCAATTCGATTTTTGTTGCCACAAAAATCGCATCCCTGCTGAATCATAGCTTCCTGAAACACCCGGAATTGAGATGTCTTCTTCTCGACGCATGTGCCAGAAGTATCAGGTTTCCTGTTCCGGGTGAAAGGTCGTCCTCGAGGAAAAATGCCCAATCACCGAGTGACTCGAGTTGATATTGGTAACGACATGCGACATCGTTTTCTGTATAGTTCCAAAAGAATTTTACTGGCCTTTTGATACGCCATCCCACGATTTATTGTGTAAGTAGAAAGGTTCCTCATCTTATGCGTACAGGAAACCCTGTTCTGAACTCTCGTGCGTTTGAAAACTTTGGTCTGCAGCCGCGTGATGTTGCTGCTGAGAGTAGTCCTGTAACGACGATGACGGTGGCTGGTACAGCAAACCGAACAATGTTTCTGCTGGCGTTGGCATTCTGCTCTGCGTGTTTTACCTGGTCACGAACTTTTAACGTGGGTGAAGTAAATTCAGGTGCAGCAATGCCATGGGTTTTCGGTGGTTTAATTATTGGTTTTATTACGGCGATGGTGATCTGTTTTAAACAGACATGGGCCCCAACGCTCTCACCTGTTTATGCGATCGCGGAGGGTCTTTTTCTTGGTGGTGTTTCTGCGAGTTTTGAGGCGCAGTATCCCGGCATTGTTATTCAGGCGGTTGGTGGAACGTTTGGCACACTTGCGGCGCTTTTGCTGTGCTACCAGTCAGGGTTGATTCGAGCAACTGAAAATTTCAAGTTGGGAATCGTGGCGGCGACAGGAGGAATTTTCTTTGTGTATCTGATTTCGATGATTGGTGGTTTTTTCGGATTCCCAATCCCATTCATTCATTCAGCAGGACCACTTGGTATCGGCTTTAGCGTTGTCGTGGTCATCATTGCTGCTCTCAACCTCGTGCTTGACTTTGACTTTATTGAAACAGCAGCCAAACGCGGTGCCCCAAAATACCTTGAGTGGTATGGTGCCTTTGCTCTCATGGTGACACTGGTGTGGCTCTATCTCGAAATCCTTCGGCTGTTAAGCAAGCTCAACAGCCGGGACTGATTTCAGGCAGTTTTGCAGGAAGTAACGAAACGGAAATCAGTCGATGGGAAGGAATACCCAGAGTGCTGGACGGCCGCAGTTGCAATGGACAGCTCGTCCTAAAAGTCCGAGTCCCGCTGGGCTGACCGCAACAGTGGTTCTGGCAGCATTCCAGGTGCCTTTCATGCCAGTGGCATAAGGCCCATGAAGCCTTGCCTGAACACTCGGTACAGGATGAAATATAGTTTCGATAAGAGGGGGGCGTTCTCGCTCCCTGTCTTGAAGGTTATCCAAGTCTGTAATGGTACGCTCAAGAATGTTTCGGTCGCAGCCTGCTTCCAGAAGAGCATGATCGACCTCTGCAACACCACGTCGACTCGGTGTCGGCAACGTGAGGAGTCCTAGGAACGACCAGAGGGTGAAGATCAAACTAAAGTTAACGATTCCCTGTGCTGAGCCGAGTTGATTTCCCCCAACAATGGTTGTGGCCAAGATTATTCCGGCGACAGTAAATATGACTGCGAGAAGTCGGCCTCGCCACCAACTTCCTGTTGTGATTGCCATCTGCCTGCGTTGAACTGCAATGTGAAATGCATCAGTGTCGAGTACGTCTCGCCATCGCATGGGCAGTAATTGAATGCGTGGTCGAAATAAGCCGACGATACTCCCTGTAAATCCTTCATCGTCAGATTCACTCATATACGCCGGGACAGTAGACGCAGCTAGATCATCTTGAAGTTCTGGTGTGCTGGGTGTTAATTCGAGCCGGGCAATAGCAGTTGCAAGAGTAATCGAGCCACGTAGTAGAACGATGACGAGGAGTGTGCCGGCAAGCACAACACCAACGATACCACCAACTCGTGCAGCACCAAGGAGTGAAAGTGCAATCAGGAGTAGCAATATTGAGTGAACACCGACGCCCCGCAAAAGGGAAACCAGGAAGTGATAGAAAGGAGGATGCTGTCGGCGATATCGTTGAGGAAGAAAATAACCACCGAGGAAATCAAGGGGTAGCTGAATCAGTGCGTACAGCACGATAAAAAACAGCAGCCCTTTGACCTGAACATTGAGTGGTGCGGTGGCTGGCGGTAGTAGGCGTTCGGGGAGCTTGAGGAAAAGAGCAGC
>JABHNP010000089.1 GCA_018694455.1 Planctomycetaceae bacterium
ATCGTAAACCGATTTCATACACAATTCGTGCTGTCGCCTCAGCGGTTGGGTCTTTAAACCAACGATCCGAAAGGTCGTCTTCGCTGACATGATGATCTACAACAACAACCCGCTCACGTCGTCGCTTAAGAACCTCTCCCATGGCGCCAAGTTGAGCCCAGGCGCTCGTGTCAAGCACAATCAGCAAATCACAGTCATCAAGATCTGCGGGGGCGATGCCCCGGGCTAATGACTCACACTTTCCTTGCGGATCAATCCACTGAAGATTTGCCGGAGTTTCCTGCGAGTTTACAATTCTCACATCTTTCCCAACGGCTTCAAGAATTCCCGCCATTCCTAACTCACTACCTAACGCATCACAATCAGGCCGCACGTGGCTTGTGAGCACAATCCGCTTCGATTCATCCAAAACATGAAGAAACGCAGACCAATCGAGACGCATAAAGAATTTCCTTTTCTACGAGGCAGAGCTGTCTTAATCTAACAGAATATGATATTTCATTTTAACGGGAAAACGAGGCTGACATCAGCGAACCTTGTTGCAGCTGGGGAGCTTTCAGATTTAGCTGCGACAATGACTCCACCTGCAAGACATCATCACGCAACTGCTCAACAAGGGCCTGAGATCCCTTAAATTTTTCAGTTGCCCGAAGCCGTTGAGAAAAATTGATCTCAACAACCTGACCATAAAGATCACCGGAAAAACCAAGTAGGTGTGCCTCTATAGTCTGTTCTACGCCGCCGAACGTAAGATTTTTCCCCACATGGATTGCCGCACCATACCGATCACCACACGCTGTTGTCGCAACGCCGGCGTACACCCCATCAAGCGGAACTAACGTGTGCACATCGCAAAGGTTCACCGTAGGAAAACCAAGTTTCGCACCCCGTTGCTGACCTTCGACGACACGACCGACAAGTGTGTACGGAAAAACGAGCAATTTAGCCGCCTCTGCCACATCTCCTTGTTCAAGTAAGGCACGTATTCGTGAACTCGACACAGCGATCCCATCGACCTGAACTGCTAAAACTTCCGTTAAGGCAATTGAGTCTCTCTCAGTCCAACGCCGCAAATAGGCTAACGTTCCTTGCCGATTACGACCAAAATGAAAGTCTTCGCCTTCAACAATAGCCGCTGGACGAAAACACTGACAAAGCACCTCTTGGTAGAACTTCTCGGCTGCAAGGTTCAGCAACTCTGGTGTCGTCTTTACAACACAAACTGCATCTAAGCCAAGAGCGAGGAGTAAACTGACTCGCCTCTCTATTGTCGTCAACGAAAGCTTCGGCTGGTTTGGACAAAGCAATGCAGCAGGATGAGGGTCAAATGTTACTGCAATTGATGGCAATCCAAGAGGCCGCACGGACTTTATAAGGCGTCCGACTATCTCTTGGTGCCCAAGATGGACACCATCAAAGTTTCCAACGGTAATCCCACAGCCATTTTCAGGCAATGAGACCCCTTCGACGCTACTGAAAACTGTTCCTGAAAATATTCGTGGCACGTGCGCACAATAGAGAAAGCGGTAAATTAGTGGAGAGCTTGACTAGTTGAATTTATACAAACGAGAAGTGCAACCCAAACACCAACAGTACTGATCCAAGTATGTTACAACGAACCGAAGTACTACTCCTGCTTTTGAATTGAGGTCAAGATGACCATTCAGAATGACCCAAAACAAATCTACCTGAATGCAGATATGGCAAGCCGTTTGGCTGGAATTGATATCGGCAGCAATAGTGTTCGGCTTCTTGTTGCCGAGGTATTTCGAGGGAGCAGTTACCGAATCCTTGACGAGGAACGGGAACCGACAAGACTCGCACGAAGCATCTCTTCAGATGGCCGACTTGACGCAGATGCGATGGAGAGAACGCTTGTCGCACTTGAAACCTTCAAACAAATTGCAGCTGGGTACCAAGTTTCAGCACTTCGCACAATCGCCACATGCGCTGTTCGGGAAGCTACAAACGGTCCGGAATTCTGTCAGCGAATAGACAAAGAAGTTGGACTCAACGTCGAAGTGATTTCTGGAGAGAGAGAAGCTCGCCTCGCCTTCTCAAGCGTACAGCACGCTTTCGACCTCAATGGAAAAAATATTGTTATCGCTGACATCGGTGGCGGTAGCACTGAGATTGTCTTCGCTACCGGCTCTCTTGTGGAATCAATTTTCTCAACACCGCTCGGTGCAGTGAGACTTACCGAACGGTGTGGAATAGGAAGCGGCACTGAAGGCGTTGCCTTCCAACAGGGACTTATAAAACTCGACAAAGAGATTACAGGATGCCTCAAACGCGAGACGAGCCGACCACTGTTTGCACCTCATTTCCTGGTTGGCTCTGGCGGCACGTTTACCACCTTGGCAGAACTCGTTATGGCCTCCAAAAAAGAGGCTGATATCCCTGTCGCCGGCTACAAGGTTTCTCACGCAGAACTTCGGCATCTTCTTGATCAACTCAAAAAAATGTCACTGCGATCTCGCAAGTCAATGGCGGGCATGTCTTCGGATAGAGCTGATATCATTATTGCGGGGCTCTCAATCATTGACGGCCTCCTCAAACGCTTTCGCGTCAATACGATCCTCGTACATACACGAGGAGTTCGAGATGGCCTGATCCGTGAAATGGTCGATGAATGCTTCGGAGGACAAGCGGATAATCCGGCTGAAAGCGCACAGGCCGTGGAACGACTTGCCGAAGCCTGCTCTGGTGAGCTTGAACACGGGCGGACTGTTGCCGCATTAGCTGGAAGAATTTATGACCAGCTTGCCTCTCCTTTGAAACTTCTTCCGTCTGACCGGAAATTACTTGAAACGGCAGCACGACTTCAAGACGTTGGCTATGTCATCAACTACGACCAGCATCACAAGCATAGCTATCACCTTATTCGTAACAGTCGTCTCCCTGGAATCTTGGGTCCCGACCTTGAAATGATCGCGAACATTGCTCGCTATCACCGTGGAGCATTCCCAAAGAAAAAGCATCAGAATTTCTCGCGACTCTCGTCTGATGACCAGCAGCGAGTTCGTAGCATGGCGGCAATACTACGACTCGCCGGCGGCCTCGACAGAAGCCGTTCACAACAAGTCAAAGATGTACTTGCAAGTATTGATAAAGATGGGGCAAACCTTGTCGTCGTCTCTGATGTTAACCCTCAGGTTGATATCTGGGGTGCAGAACGACGAACTGATCTTTTTGAAAAAGCATTCGACATGCCGGTTCGAATCCGATGGGCGGAATCACAACCGCACTGAGTTCGCCTTCAAAGATGATGATACAGTTACAACGATTGAGCCAGACACGCCTACTCGCCTGGCTTCCTTACAAAACGAATAAACCACACGACCCGCCCTGAACGAACCTAATTTTCTTGCCTCCAGCCTTCCGGCAGATTTCACCGAGTAAAGTTGTAGAAGAATCGTTTTCATAAGACTTCTCTGACATCTGTCATCTTGGCCAGAATGCCTCTAAAACCATGAATCGTACAAAACATTTTTTTTTAATTTTCACGCTTGTGGCAACCGCCTGTGTCGCTTCATCGGCCGAGGCTGCACGATGGAGGAAAGCAAAATCTTCAAACTCTCAGTATTCCAGGACCCCTAGAAACCAAGCACCCTACAAGCCGGGAGCAAGCCCCTACGAAACCGGAATAAACAATCGACCTCGCTACTATGAGCCGCCGACAGTCCCTCGCACACCAACATGGAAAATGTATGGGACAGAACCAGGGGTCGCCCCCGGGGACTGGCCGCGCTACGCTCCTTTTGGATTCGGTGGCTATCGATTCCCAGCTGTTGGTAATTCAGCGTATCGCTAAAAAGCTGTAGATACGTGGGCCACTTTCTGAAGGCTCATCAAACTGTGTCTGATCTACTCGAAATTAATCCTAACGGCCTCTACTGTCCTGCAGGTGATTTCTATATTGATCCATGGCGGCAGGTATCCCACGCCGTCATAACTCACGCTCATGCTGATCACGCTAGGCCTGGTAGCGATCGTTACCTCTGTGCTTCGCCTGGAAAACATGTCTTACGCACTCGCATGGGAAATAACGCAACTATTAATACCGTAAAATACGGTGAACATTTTTCAGTGCATGGAGTCGATGTTTCGCTGCACCCTGCCGGACATCTTCTCGGTTCCTCCCAAGTTCGAGTACACCATCAGGGCGTAACCTGGGTTGTGACTGGTGATTACAAACTTCAACAGGATTCAACCTGCGAATGCTTCGAATCGGTTCCTTGTGATGTATTTGTGACAGAAAGCACTTTTGGACTACCTGTCTACCGATGGCCGGAACCGGCAACAGTTGCCAACGAAATAAACACGTGGTGGCGAGCAAATGCTGACTCCGGCCGTACGAGCGTGCTCTTGTCATATGCACTGGGCAAGGCACAGCGAGTCGCATCGTTACTTGATCCATCAATTGGGCCCATTTACGGACATGGCGCGGTTATGAAGCTTGTCGAGGCATATCGAGCAAGTGGTGTACGCCTTCCACCAATTGATCGCATCCCGCCACGTAGCCGTAAGATTGGCGGCGGACGCGGAATCGTTATCGCACCACCAAGTGCAGCAGCTACCAGTTGGATCAACCGATTCGGAGAGACATCGATTGCCATGGTGTCTGGGTGGATGCTTCTTCGTGGCGTACGTCGTCGACGTGGATTTCCGCAGGGTTTCATCCTGTCTGATCACGTTGACTACCCGGACCTTATGCAAGCCGTGAAGGCCTCTGGAGCGCAGCGTGTACTCGTCACTCACGGCTTTACTGACATTGTTGCTCGATTGCTCACTGAACGAGGCCTTCAAGCAGAAATATTACCAACACGTTTTATTGGTGAAGAACGCCCTGATGATAGCGACGTTGATAAAAACCTTGAAGACGGCCTGCAACACCGAGACAGCGAATCGACTGACTGAAAACATTGATCTCCGTAGGGTTCCAAATGCAACACTTTTCTGATCTTTACTGGAGACTCGACAGCACAAGCAGTACCAATCAAAAGGTTTCAGCTCTGAAGAACTATTTCGCCTCTGTGCCATCTCAAGATGCAGCGTGTGCCCTTTCAGTGCTCTGTGGAGCCAAGCAAGTACGGGCTGTATCGACCCGATTACTGAGGGAGTGGGCAGCGGAAGCCGCAGGACTCCCCCTGTGGCTTGTTGAAGAGAGTTATGCTCATGTCGGCGACCTCGCTGAAACACTTGCTCTCATCTTACCAGAGCAACTCAC
>JABHNP010000186.1 GCA_018694455.1 Planctomycetaceae bacterium
AATACTTTTTCCGCCGCCACTGGACCTCCTCGGCACCGAACCACGTTAGTTGACTAAGCCTGGAATGAACTGCCACAACCGCAACTTTTCGAAGCGTTTGGATTATTGAAAGTGAAGCCTCGCTTATCGATCCCCTCATGGAAGTCTAGTGTTGTACCATCGAGAAAAAGATCGCTCTTTTTATCAACAACAACAGCGACACCGTGCTGATCAGTTTTTGTATCAGCCTTAGGATCAAACTGTGTGTCAAATCCCAGCGAATACTGAAACCCACTGCACCCGCCTCCAGCAACACCAACTCGAAGAACTGTTCCATCTTCAAGTTTTTGATCCGTAATAATTTTCATAACTTCGCTGGCTGCTTTTTCAGTAAGCGTAACCGACATCGTATAAACCTCCGTAGGAACTTGCCACCTGTTTCAAAACGCAACACCCACTATGAGCACTTCCATCATCCGATGAGTAACGAAATGCTGTTTAGGATGCAATTATAGTTTATCCCGATAGCGATTGTCGGCAAAGGGCGTTGTACTGATACAGCCAGAAGTCTGCTACCAAACAACACTTTATCGCCGTCCCGAGGAAAAAATTCCGTAATCATGCACTCCCAAGCGATTGAATCGCTGCCTGCAGCCTTTCTGATGCCGACTGAATTTCCTGTGAAGTGGTCATTCGTGACAGCCCGAAACGTATGCTCTGCCGAACTTCTTCCTCCGATAATCCAAGTGCAAGCAAAACGTGGCTTGGTCTTGGCTGTTCACTTGAGCAAGCACTGCCAGCGCTTGCTGCAACCCCGGTTCGCGAGAGCTCCGCTAAAAGGGTTGACCCATCAATCCCGGGTATAAGAACGTTTAGATTGTTAGGCAGCCGCACACCTCGATCAAGTAGCGGGCCATTCAATTGAATACCGGGGATTGTATCTACCAAGAGATCCCAAAGCTTTGCACGCAAAGTCGTCATCTGCTCTATGGATTCATCAAGTCGTTTTGATGCAAGCTCACATGCGTGCCCCATGCCAACGATTCCTGGGACATTCAATGTGCCACTTCGCAGGCCACGCTCCTGACCACCTCCAAAAACCTGTGGATTAATTCTAACAATTCGTTGCTGCCGTCTGACATAAAGAGCACCAACGCCTTTCGGACCATGACACTTATGGGCTGAGAAACTTGCCAGATCGGCACCACTCGTAGTGACATCGATGGAGCAGTTCCCAATTGCTTGCGCGCAGTCCACATGCAGCAAGGCTCCATGTGAATGAACAATATCGGCGATTGCTGAAATTGGATGCACCGTACCGATCTCGTTATTGGCAAACATAACTGAAACAAGACTCGTTCCTGCCCCAATCATCTCGTCGAGGAGATTGAGATCGAGAGCACCAGGGGTCTCAGTGTCCTTCGCCGCAACTGGCACACGACAAACAGACAAGCCATTTCGCTCTAATTGATCTACTACATCAAGGACCGCGACATGTTCAGTTACAGGCACGACACACTGGCCAGATGGCTGACGACTCACTACCCCAGCTATTGCCAAGTTCACACTCTCGGTAGCACCACTTGTGAAAACAATTTCCCGAGCTGTTGCACCAACAGTATCTGCCACACGCCGCCGCGCTGACTCAACAGCATCACGCGCTGAGGTTCCCATGACATGGGTGCCACTCCCGGCATTCCCATAGCTATCCGTGAACCAAGGAATCATTGATTCAAAGACATCTGGATCTATTCGAGTGGTCGCATGATTATCAAGATAAACGGAAGCATTGTCGGACATCACTCAATATTCCTCATCAATCACTCAAAAGTGCGGCCATGCGAGGTCAAAAGATTATCCAAGACTTCCAGCTTGCACCTCGTCGAGGGCGATCTGAGACCAGGTTTCAAAATGCTCTCGCTCCGCGAGTAGTTCTCCTAACGTCTCAAACCCGCATTCAATCAAATTCGTCTCAAGAGACTCCACCTCCGGCGATTGCAGTTCGAGGACATGAACGATTCCAAGATGCACACTACCGACAGGCGTTGCATCGTCATTAATAAGCCCAACACATCGACTTGTAAATTTTGAACTGATCGCGACCTCTTCGTTGAGCTCCCGGAGCATCCCCGCCTCGTACGAAGCGTTATCTCCATACTGTCCATCAGTACTAGCAATATGACCACCAATACCAACAGAACGCTTTGACCGAAGCCTCGCTTCACCTTGCCCACTACCACGGGTATACGAAAAATACTGTACCACGCCATCAGCGTCTGACCATGAAAGTAGACAGTACGGAATGAGCTGCTTAAACGATGCGTCCTCTTCAGCTTGATAGCGTGGCATCCATAAGGTTTGATTTGGATTTAGAAGAACTGGAAGGTATTTTTCGACATCTCCACAAAAACCTTGAAACAACCCCACCTGCTCCAACACATGCCGAGGCACTACTAGTACATCTTCCTGAGGTATTGAAGACACGAGATGAATTCCTTTCAATCTAGATCGGGAAACTTGTTTTGTTCTCATCCATCGTAGATCACACAGCGACCACTGAAAACACTATGGATAACTACAAACAAAAATCTGAAAAATATTTTAGCATTACAAAATGAGCATTGCATCACCATAACTTAGAAAGCGGTAGCCGTTTTCCATAGCTTCCTTGTACGCCTGCTGAATCAGATCATGGCCAGCAAATGCACTTACTAGCACCATAAGCGTTGTTCTTGGCATATGAAAATTGGTCAACATAGCATCCACCGCGCGAAAAGAGTAACCCGGGCGTATATATAAGTTTGTAGCACCACGATATGACTCCGTGACTCCAGAACGGGCAGACGTCTCAAGTGAACGAACTGCCGTTGTACCTACAGCCACTACTCTTCCACGTTGCTGCTGAGTCTCGCAGACGGCCATGACCGTTTCCTCTGAAACAGTGCACCACTCTGAGTGCATCTCATGATCCCCGATGTTGTGAGTACTAATCGGTCGAAACGTGTCGACCCCAACGTGTAGCGTAACTTCTGCTTTCCTTACCCCCCGTTCCGTAAGCTTATGCAACAGTGCCGGCGTAAAGTGCAGACCCGCCGTTGGTGCTGCAGCCGATCCTGGCTGTGTCGCAAAAACTGTTTGATACCTCTCAATATCATGGCTCTTAGCAACTCCTTGTCGAATGTATCCAGGCAGAGGAACCCGACCTACACGAGACAGAAACTGCATGGTTGGCTCTTGGGAGCGAGGATCGACAAGCCACGTTCCTCCGGAATCACGGGCTACAAGTTCGAGAACGGCCAGGTCTTGTCCTTGTTCACCAACCACCGCAATACGCTCACCCACACGTAGAGTGCCCCGTGTCTTGGATAACAACCGCAACAAGCGACGCCCATCCGGCCCAATTACTTCCGATAAAAAAAGTCCCTCCCAGCGCCCCTCTGTCTCCGCTCTCCGGCCGTGAAGGCGAGCTGGCACAACCCGGGAATCATTCACTACCATAAGATCGTTTGGGGCGAGAATATCAGGCAAATCACAGATATTCATATGTCGAATAGTTTGTGATGCCCGATCCAACACAAGCAATCGAGCGGCGGCACGATCAGGAAGTGGCTCTTGAGCAATACGTGACGCAGGAAGTTCATAATCATAAAATTCGGCTGCATTGGAATCGGCTGAGCGTGTCATGCTTATTAAGGTACTCAATAAACGTATCGATCGAAATGGTTACACTAGAGGAGTGCTAAATCCAAAACCAATCAACCAAATACCGTCAACCAGCCTCCATACCAGCGTGCTGTCGCATGAGTCATTGTCGTTTCTTAACTTAAGCCGAGGTATGACCGTTGTTGATGGAACACTCGGAGGGGGAGGACACACACGACTGCTGGCAGAAATTGTGGGCCCAACAGGACGCGTGATTGCAATTGACCGAGATCCAGAAGCAATCAAGCGAGGCGCGGACGAACTTGCCAAACTTCCTATTCGTTTCGCACAAGCAAACTTCTGCAATTTGCCAGAAGTCCTAGACGCTGTTGAAGTTGATAAAATTGATGGCATGCTTCTTGATGTTGGGATTTCGAGTGATCAACTTGCAGACCGCGAACGAGGTTTTTCATTCGAATCTGATGGGCCACTTGATCTTCGATTTGACCCAACAGAAGGGGAGCCGGCATGGAGGCTCGTCAATCGTCTCCGCCCAGAAACACTAGCGGACCTCATTTATGAGTTTGGAGAAGAACGCCACAGTCGGAGGATAGCTCGAAGGATTGCGCAGGTTCGTGAACGGAACCCTATAGAATCAGCAAAAGAATTTGCCAAACTCGTAGCATCAGCTGTACCTCGCAAAACAACCCCACAGAGAAGAATACACCCAGCGACTCGTACTTTCCAAGCACTCCGAATTGCAGTCAATGAAGAACTAAAGTCCCTTCAAGTAGCACTTGAACGGATCCCCCATCGTTTAAAATCTGGTGGACGTCTGGCTGTTATTTCTTTTCATTCACTTGAAGATCGTCTTGTAAAAAAAGCATTCCGCAGTCCACAAGTCTGGAAGTGCCTGACCAGTTCTCCAATTGAGGCGGCTGATGATGAGGTTGCAAGAAACCGACGCTCTCGTTCAGCACGACTCCGAGCTGCAGAACGGATCTAGATTTTCTACTGATTTTCAAAATACTACGCCACCTTCCTATTTTGACACCTGGTCAGAGCCTGCGATACAAATGGCTTCCGCCTCGGGGCAAAGGTTAGTTTTCGATACAAATACGTTTTTTCAGTGCAATTCGTTTTCTTCGCCTGCCGCTATAGCAACAGCAAGATAGTTTCAGCAGAATCCCACTTCTTTAATGAGTGAAACTAAGAGCTGCGGACTGCGTAACCTCTGAACGTAATTTATCTGTGTGGATTTTGCATGGGACGTGAATCGAAATTCCTTCTGTCATTACTCGGCCTTTTGGCGGGAATTTTTGTTACTGCACTTGCTCTGCGTTTGCTGATACCACGCCCACCTGAAGGCGCTG
>JABHNP010000087.1 GCA_018694455.1 Planctomycetaceae bacterium
CCAATGGGTGGACCTGCTGTTGTTCTCCTCATACTCCTTGGCTTGGCATTCATCACAGTGCTTTTCCGGGAACAGGCCACTGCGGCTTTCCAGATTAGCTATGACCAGTTCATTCACGAGGTCGAAGCGAACAATGTGACAGATGTTGAAATAACTGGAAGTACTGTTCGAGGAAAATTCAAAAACGCCCCACCGAAAGACCGCATAGACGCACCCGAGGAAACCCGGCTATTCACAGTCGAAGTCTCTCAATATCTCGTGGGCGACGGGCTCGACACTCTTCTCTTAGAGCATGATGTACGCACCACGGTAAAACAGCCAACTGACGGAACTGGAGTGCTCCTTGGCATTTATTTCCTTATCCCTCTTTTGCTCATGGGGGCCTTCTATATTTCCATGCGACGAGCTCGTGACCCACTCGGTGGTTCTGGTATCCTCGGGAATTTTACAAAGTCACCCGCAAAACGATTTAATACAGAAGACAAGCAGACAACGTTTGCTGATGTTGCGGGACTCGAGGGTGTCAAAGAAGACCTCAAAGAGATTGTTGAATTTCTCAAGGATCCGAAAAAATTCCAAAGACTTGGTGGGCGAGTTCCAAAGGGCGTTCTATTAATGGGGCCTCCCGGCACCGGCAAGACACTTTTAGCCAGAGCCGTTGCAGGTGAAGCTGTTGTTCCGTTCTTCTCGATTTCTGGAAGTGAATTCATTCAAATGTTTGTTGGTGTTGGTGCGTCACGAGTCCGTGATCTCTTCAAAACGGCAAAAGAAGCTTCGCCAGCCATTCTCTTCATTGATGAGATTGACGCCGTCGGACGAATCCGTGGTGCTGGACTCGGTGGTGGACATGATGAACGGGAGCAAACGCTCAATCAAATCCTAAGTGAAATGGATGGATTCAGCCCAACTGAATCGGTCATTATTCTTGCAGCGACAAACAGACCAGATGTTCTTGACCCTGCGCTGCTTCGCCCGGGACGTTTCGATCGCCACGTCACGGTTGATCGCCCCAACTTAAAAGCTCGGGTCGCGTTGTTTGAGGTGCATACAAAAGGTGTTCCACTTGCGGACGATGTCGACATGCAAAGGCTCGCAGAGGGTACTGTTGGGCTCACTGGTGCTGACATCCGAAATCTTGTGAATGAAGCTGCCCTCTGGGCAACCCGACAAGACAAAGAAAAGGTTGATGCCTCTGACTTCGACCATGCTCGTGACAAAATACTGATGGGCCCGAAACGTGAAGAGGTTCTAGCCGGCCATGAGAAAAGAATGACTGCCTATCATGAAGCGGGGCATGCACTCGCGTCGTGGCTTCTGCCTGGCGTGGACAAACTTCACAAAGTGACAATCATTCCTCGCGGGCGTGCCTTAGGCGTGACACAACTGGTTCCTGAAGAAGACCGCTTGAATATTGGTGAGTCTGACCTACATAATCGCCTCGCCTTTATCCTGGCGGGTCGCTCAGCAGAAAAACTCGTTTTTGGTGAATATTCGGCGGGGGCTGAAAATGACTTAATGCAGGCAACACGCCTTGCCCGCAAGATGGTTTCGAACTGGGGCATGAGCGAGCGGATCGGTCCACTTGCCTGCCAGACATCCAACGAACACCCCTTTCTCGGCCGTGACGTGTACGAGCAGCGAGACTTCAGCGAACACACTGCTCAGGTAGTTGATGAAGAAGTCGGCCGCATTCTCTCTGCCGCCGCGGAGCGAGCCGACGTATTGCTCGAAGAGAACCGTCAAAAACTTGACACGCTCTCAGAAGAACTTATTGCTCGAGAAATGCTTGACGACAGTGAAGTTGAATCTGTGATCGGTCCGTCTACACCAAGAAGATCGACGCTACAAACCGATGCAACTTGATGCAGCCATCGCCCAGAAACACACTCTAGAAATATACAAATTTTCTACAAAACGTGGTTTGTGGAGTATCATCAAAACCGCAGGCACGAGACGTCACAAAGACCGCTAAATTAAAACAAAAAGGAATCAACCAATGCTTTCGCACGCCGTATATTTCACTCTGAAGGACAAAGATTCTATTGATCCACTCATCGATTCCTGTCGAACGCATCTAACAGACCATCCGGGAGCTATTTCATTCGCTGTAGGCCGGTGTGCGGTCGAATATGATCGGCAGGTAAACGACAGAGCATTCGATGTTGCCCTGGAAATCATCTTTGAATCGCATGCCGCTCATGACACGTATCAAACCTCGGACCGTCATCTACAATTCATTGGTGACAACGCCGAAAAGTGGGCTCAGGTACGAGTTTTTGATGTGACTCTGGATACGCTAACAAAAGCATAAGAACTCTCGGGCAAATCAGACAACTCGTGCCCGAGACAACGCTATCTGACCACCAAAGCAAACATCGACATCACCGTCTGGCCGTCGGGGCCGATCCTGATATTTCCCTCGATACATCCAACCATGGTTTTCTTCGACAAAGTGCACGGGCAACGGTGACGGATCAATTTCGCAGCACACAATAGCCGGTGGCTCGTCGGCTTGTGAATGTTCAAGGTGAGGAAAATTAACGTTGAAGAACTCACCGTCTTTCAGCGGGCCAAATTCATCAATTGCACCAAAAACAGTTCCCGCCCAACTTGCGGCGACCTCCCAATCAATTGGCTGACCTCGCCGATGATACTGCGAGAGGGCCATAGCTGGCCACCCGTGAAGGGCAGCCTCGCGGGCGGCGGCAACAGTTCCTGAATGGTGAATATCGACACCGAGATTTCCTCCAGCATTAATTCCAGAAAGAACCCAATCCGGCTGGCCCAGATCAAGAGTTGCAAAAGCCATCCTCACACAATCTGCAGGGGTCCCATTAACCCGATAGCTATTTTCTTCGACCTGCTCAATCACCAGTGGTCGATCAACCGTAACACGGTGACCACACCCTGAATGAGGCTCGGCTGGGGCGACCGTGATGACGTTGGAACGCCACCTGGAAGCAGCCCTTTCGAGAGCACGGATACCATCAGCATCAAACCCATCGTCGTTTGTAAGAAGCAACATCCTGCGAAACCTCATATTCCCTGAAGAAGGTTTTGAACAATCGTCCACATCCCATCGGCAGCGGTCGCAGCCGCTCGGCATACATCCTCACCATCCACCGGCTCTCGTTCACTCAAGTTCAATGAATCTGCGAGATTCGTCACAACCGACGCTGCCACAACTTTCATCCCGAAACTTCTTGCAACAATAACCTCCGGAACTGTTGACATACCAACCACATCGGCACCGAGTATCTTCAGCATTCGATATTCTGCTCGTGTTTCATAACTCGGACCAAGACAATAGGCGTACACACCACTCCTGCAAAGATAGCCAGCCGACTGTGCAACTCGCACCGATTGGCCTGACAAGCATGTGTCATACGACTGAATTTCATGTGTCCTAAAGTGCTCCGCAGGCAAAATATTTCGAACAAAATCAATGTGGTCTTGAAGAATAACAATCTCACCGACAGTGAGGTCTGACGTAAGCCCTCCGGATGCATTTGTTAGCAGAACTCTTTCAACCCCAAGTGCAGCGAAAAGCTCTATGCCTCGAAGCAGCATCGCAGCTGGCTGTCCCTCATACGCATGAACTCTTCCCTGCAACATAACCATGGTACGATTCTCAACAGAACCCCAGACAAGTCGGCCGGCATGGCCTGTTGCGGTTGCTGATGGCAGCCAACCAAGTTCGGAAAAACTAGCTGATTGTTTCGCTTCAAGACGATCAACCAGGCCACCCATACCTGTACCCAGCACAACCCCAAGACATGGCTTTGGTCTACTCAGGCCAGAACTCATTTCTTTTTCTTTGAAATTACCTCCAAGAACCCTACGTGCTATTTCTCTGGCGGCTAACGAAGGAACTGGCCGCTGCGCACTGGCCCGCTGCTCTTCAATCTGCATCTGTTCAAAGATTCTTGCCATAGTTCTTTCTCAGCCCACTTCGCTCCGACGTTACCACAAAACTGCCTGCCATACTGCTACCCTTTGCCACCTTTTCACGAAACACGTATCCTCGCGGCACGTAAGGTCTACCGAATCCTCCTGAGAGGAACGCTAGCCTACAGAACATTTCGACATTCCCAGCAGATAAAGGACTCTCCATGCCAACGCGTGCTGAACAGTTCGCCGGTCTTTCCGTCGCCATCGTGACACCCTTGCGTGATGGAAAAGTCGATGTTGAAAAGCTGCATGAACAAATTGCATTCCAAGTTGAGGCAGGAACCACTGCCATTTGCCCAGTGGGAACCACCGGAGAATCACCAACGCTCTCTCACAAAGAACATGAGCAAGTCATAAGCGAAAGCATCCGAGCTGCCCAAGGAAAAACCTTGGTGATGCCAGGAACTGGAAGTAACTCTACAGCTGAAGCCATTCGGCTCACGCAATACGCAGAAAAAGCAGGTGCAGATGCAGCACTCGTAGTTGGGCCATACTATAACCGCCCCACTCAGCAAGGCTTGTACGAGCATTTCAAAGCCATTGCCGAGGCAGTTTCTATTCCTATCTGTGTTTACAACATACCTGCCCGTACGGGCCGCAACATTGAACCAGAAACAATACTGCGCCTTGCTGAAATTCAGGGCATTGCAATGGTCAAGGAAGCAACCGGCTTCATGGACCAGGCCTCACAGATACTTGCAGGCACAGACCTCACCGTGCTTTCTGGTGATGACAGCATGACACTCCCATTACTATCTGTGGGAGGACGAGGTGTCGTTTCAGTTGTTGGGAACATCATCCCAAAAGACATGAAAGAACTCCTCGACGCATTTGACCGTGGAGATCTCAATGAAGCACAAAAACTCCACCGTAAACTCTTTGTTCTTGGACGTGACTTGCTCGGTTTGGCAAGTAATCCAATCCCGATAAAAGCTGCAATGAAAATGCTCGGACGCGACACGGGTGAAGTCCGCCTTCCTCTTGTTCCACTCGAAC
>JABHNP010000086.1 GCA_018694455.1 Planctomycetaceae bacterium
CACGGATTCGACAGGAAATGGTGTTAGGTATCGGCGGTGTCAAAGCAATCCGATCCCTTGGTATTGTTCCCGGTGTATATCACCTCAATGAAGGTCACTCGGCATTCGCCACACTGGAAGCTGTACGTGGCCGCATGGAACGAGACGGGTACTCATTTGATGAATCGGTGAGTCATGTGGCGAGGCAGACTGTTTTTACAACCCACACGCCTGTACCAGCTGGTCATGACCGTTTTGATAGCGGGCTGATCGAGGAGCACCTTGGCCCAACGCGAGATGTTCTCGGTATTTCACATGATCATCTTATGTCGTTCGGACGTGTTGAAACTCACAACAATGAAGAACCATTTTGCATGACGGTGCTAGGGCTGAAATTGTCACGTCGTGCGAACGCGGTAAGTGCTCTCCATGGTCATGTAAGTCGACGGATGTGGTCAGGGCTCTGGCCTTCTCGTGTCGAAGAGGAAGTGCCTATTGGGCACATAACAAATGGTGTGCACGTTCAAAGTTGGCTGTCGTGGCAGATGCTACAACTTTACAATCGCCTATTTCCAGCGGGGTGGGTCGATCGTATGGGCGAACCAGACGTGTGGCAGAAAATATACGATGTTGATCCAGGAGAGCTGTGGGAAACCCACAACGCTCTGAAAAATCTCTTGCTCCAATTTGTTCGCCGGCGAGTAACAAGGCAATGCAACCGGCGAGAAGAAAGCAAGGATTCAGTTGAAGCAGCTCGAACAGTTCTTGATCCAAATGTGCTCACGATTGGATTCGCGAGGCGTTTTGCAACGTATAAAAGAGCAGCACTATTTCTCTCACAGATCGATCGACTTCATGACTTAGTCACTGACAGCAGCAGGCCTATTCAGATCATCTTTGCAGGGAAAGCTCATCCTGCGGATGACCCCGGGAAGGCACTCATACAAAAGATTGCGAATCTCCGCCACGATGCGAAGGTGGCTGGAAGAATTGTCTTCATTGAAGATTATGACATTAATGTGTGCCGACATCTTATTCAGGGTGTTGATGTGTGGCTTAACAACCCGAGACGGCCCTTGGAAGCCTCTGGCACAAGTGGCCAGAAGGTTGTTCTCAACGGTGGTCTTAATTGCTCTATTTTAGATGGGTGGTGGGCCGAAGCATTTGATGGACGCAATGGATTTGCGATTGGTCGAGGAGAAACTCACGCTCAAGATAACGTCCTGGACCAGCGGGATGGAGAAGCATTGTTTGACGTCCTTGAGAACCAAGTGGTTCCGCTATTCTATGAAAGAGATGCGGATGGTCTTCCTCGTGACTGGATCAAGATGATGATGAACTCAATTTCATCATTGGCATGGAGATTCAGTGCACACCGAATGGTCATGGACTACGCCAAGAACTGTTATGTTCCTGCAGCAGGCGGCTTGTCGTGTGACATGAATCACCATTAAGCCAGGCGGCATAGAGTAGGGTGAAATGTTAAGCTGCTTGAGTACGACGTAATTCGTGGTACGGAGTGGATTTTAAGAGTACACATCCACGAAGAACCTCTGGTTTCCCAGGGCTTCCGACGGCAGCGGTTGGGCAGGCAATAATGCCACTCAGGCGGTCCCATGTTTCTCGGAGAGCGAATGGAACCGAGCAGGCACTTACATTACCTGCTCGCTCGGTTAGTCCATTGATGAGTTCGCCACCGATGCCATACTCCTCAAGTTTCATGCCTGTGAAGCGAACAATACCAGTGCCTGCTTGGTGGGGGACAACATAGTCGACATCAGTTCCAGAAAGATTTGAGGCCTCGAGTGCTGCCGCAACGGCAGCCGACATCTGACGCGGCGCAGTCTCTGCAATTGCCATTCCATCAAGTGTGTAAACGATACGTTTATCTGCGTGGGCAACTCCACCATTCGGTAATGGTATCGGTACGTTTGTCCGTCTTTCAAAGTTGAAGGCAGATTTCTCGATTTTTTCTCGTCGAGCGTCTGCGTGCAGGAGTTCGAAGTGCGCTGGGTATCGTCGACTTGCGAGGGGTGCAAGAAGAGTTGCTGAGGCCATGTCACCGAAAAGTCCTGCAGTTTGGCTACAACTGTAGTCTGTGATTCGGCTGATTCGACTGGCAGCCACAACTAATAAAAACTCATTTTTTTGTAGATCGAGGCGCGAAGCCCAACGTTTTTGAATAAGACTTAGAGATCGGCTGTAACCACAACAAAACCAATTAATTCCAAGGGTTCTCAAATGTGGCACATTAAGACGCTTTGTTAAGTGGCGGGCAGCGTGCTGCAGTCGTTCGTACCGGGCCTGTGATTGTTCGAGAAAACGATCAGCAATCATCGGTGGAAGAAAAGAGGGGGAAGCAAAAAGAATTCCCCGGCAGTCGGCTAGGTTGCATCCAGTCTCTGCCTGCAGTTTGCGAACAACCCGGACTCCCATCGTCACTTCATCTTCTAATGAAATTGCTCGTGATTCGATGCCAGTGTGGCGGCTGAATTTTCTTGGCATGGTTTCACCGAACCAGGCATTGTTGAGTATCCAGTTCGGTCGATGTACCGAAATTGCTGAGATGCCAAGGCCACTTGCGTCTTCGTGAATGTCCATCAAGATTTCTGTTCTGTGGTGTAATGGGGCGTAGTTGGATACTGGCAATCCAGCAGATCTGGTGCTAGTCGAAAAATGTCATCTATTTTTCAAAGAATGAAGTTTTTCACTCGCGGATCATCGAAAACAGGTGCAATACTTCCTTTGGGGTTCTCGAATACCACCTTCGGGAATACTTCGGATTCTGCTGTGATGCAAGTTTTTCAGTAAGAAATGTGTTTTAAAGCGGGGAAATTGATGGTTCGAGTTGTATTGTTTGTGCTAGTAGCCGCGGGATTCTTCGTTACCGGCGATATTCCAACTCTCTTAACAGGCTGCCAGTGCGGTTTTTTGGCTGTTCAAAACCAAGTGCAAAGCATCGTCAGGTCGAAAAATGTGGAAGAAATATCTGGTGTCAATAATCAAGAAGAAAAGGACCAGTTCAACCACGGTTCATCTAGTCAAGGCACATCTACTGGTGTTCTGCATCGGGATCAGTTTCCACCGAATGTGACTCGTTCAGTAAATTTAAAAGAATTAGTAGCAGGTAGCCGGCTGGTTCTCTGGTTGGTGAAAAAAAACGGCGTCCACGCAACCCAATTAGATGTGCTGAACCCGGTAACCGGGGAGGTGTTAGTGACCCCTACGGATGCTTCGGCTCAGGCTCCAAAAAGAGGCCATATTAATACGACAGCTCTACGTGAGGGCGGCGAAGTCTCGTTGCAGTACAAACAACAATCAGAGTTTAATATTAAAAGTGCCGAACCTTTAGGCGCAATCCTCGCTATTGAGAGACCACGCCTAGATTAACGGTCCTCCAGCATGAAGCATTAGCTGTCACTGGATGTTTCTGCCGGGGCCGGATCTGCAGGGGCCGGATCTGCAGGGGCCGGATCTGCAGGGGCCGGATCTGCAGGGGCCGGATCTGCAGGGGCCGGATCTGCAGGGGCCGGATCTTCTGATTCAGAAACCTGCTTTTTAGACAGACCAATTTTCCGCTCTTCGATATCGACACGAAGAATTTTTACATCAATGGGATCACCCACTTGTACTAGTTCTTCTGCATTCTCAACTTTATCGTCGGACAGTTCTGATATGTGCAAGAGTCCTTCAAGGCCATCTTCAAGGCCAACGAAGACACCGAAATTTGTGATTTTGGTAATTGTTCCATGCACGACATCATCAACCTTGTATCGATCTGGAATATCGGCGGTCCACGGATCATCCTGCATCTGTTTCAGACCTAATGCAATACGCCGTCGCTGTTGATCAACAGAAAGAACTTTGCACTCAATTTCCTGTCCTTTATCAACCATTTCACTAGGGTGAGTTACTTTCCTTGTCCATGACATATCCGTGACATGCAGGAGGCCATCGATCCCTTCATCAATTTCGATGAAGGCTCCATAATTTGTTAGATTTCGAACAACACCCTTTACGATAGCTCCTGGTGGGTAGTCGGCGGCGACTTTTTCCCAAGGGTTTTGCTGTGTCTGTTTCATGCCGAGTGATATCTCTTGCTTGTCCTCATTGATAGCAAGCACAACAACCTCGACTTCATCGCCTGGTGAAACGAGTTCACTTGGGTGGCTGACTCGTTTTGTCCAGCTCATCTCACTAATATGAACAAGGCCTTCTACGCCATCTTCGAGTTTCACAAACGCACCGTAACTCATTACGTTAACAACAGCGCCTTTGCAGATCGTTTCAACAGGATATTTTTCCGCTACTTTCGCCCATGGGCTCGGCGTGCGTTGTTTCATGCCAAGTGCAATTTTTTCACGATCACGGTCAATATGAAGTACCTGCACTTCTATTTCTTGGTCAATCGAAACCATTTCACTTGGGTGTCCAATTCGTCCCCAACTCATATCCGTAATGTGTAACAGTCCATCAATTCCTCCGAGATCGACAAAAGCACCGAAGTCAGCAATGTTCTTCACAATGCCTCGGCGAACTTGTCCTATTTCAAGAGTTTCCATGAGTTGTTTCTTACGCTCGGAACGTTCCTGTTCGATAAGTGCCCGACGAGAAACAACAATGTTTCGGCGAGCCTCATCGATTTTCAGCACAAGGCATTGGATCGCACGGTTGCAATAGTCACCGATGTCAGCAGGTCGCCTAATATCAACCTGGCTAGCTGGTAGAAAAACGTTAACTCCAGCTATGTCAACGAGGAGACCACCTTTGATCTTTCGAAGAACAAAGCCGGTAACAACATCATCCTCGTGAACGCTTGACATAACGCGGAGCCAGTCTTCAATCCGACGGGCTTTGCGTTTCGAAAGAGTTATAAGGCCTCGATGTTCATCAACAATGTTTTCTTCAATGTCTTCTAGAAGAACTTTGATTACATCGCCAACCTCGGGCGCGGCTTCGGTCTCATCCCATTCATTGCGAGGAATATGTCCCTCACTTTTATACCCAACGTCAACAAGTACAAACTCATCATCAACTCGTAAAATCTTTCCTTCAACAACACTATTGATTGCAAGGGAGGGAGCTTGGCCCACGTCAAAATCGGCGGCGTCACTTCCACCCATTGCCAGATCAATTTCTTGCTCGAGTTCATCTCCCAGATCAAGTTCACGGATAAGATTTCTGTTGACCATACGTTCACGGGGTTAGAGGAATGGGTTGGATTAACGGACTCAACGAAATTCTAATCGCCGATGATTTCAGCGGAATTTCCATTTAGGCCGAGCGGTGGAGTCTAGCAGGCTCAGCAATGCTGAACAATTGATGTGTATCGCGTGCGACGAATAGGCAAAGACTCATTCCCCAGACTTCCCAATCGCACCCCAGTGGGCGTTTGGTGTCGGATAGGCTAAGACTTGCCGATTGCTCCAATATGCCGCAATTTTCGCCACAAATACAAATTCTAAGAAACTTTCGTCGACGAGAACTTCTGCAAGTTCTGTCTGCAGCCTGCGGTAGCGGGCTGCTTGGTAGTCAGGTTGGTGGCCAGTTCCAAGAGGAGCCGTTGGATATTCATGCTCCCCGGTTTGGCGGCACAGGAATCCAGCGTTATCGAGTTGGCGTTCGCGTTGTCGCAGAGGGTGGTCGATGTCGTGACATTTATGCGACGTTGCCAGTGCCAAGGGATTGGCCGGAGCAACGAGTGCGAATCGTCGAAGAAGATACTACTACTGATGTCCGTCGGCTACGTTTCCGAGATGTAAATGGTGCAGCCAGGCAAATGATTGTGGAAATCCCTGACCTTCCTGCTGGGAGGGAGGCACGCGCAATAGTAACCTATGAATTAGAACGCTCGGCAATTTTACCACCACACACAACGAATGACCTGAAGCCACCAACTCGGTCGGATCGTGATATCAGCGTGTTTCTCCGACCGAGTCCGTATATCGAGAGTCGTCACACTTCAATTGTCCGTCTCATGCGTGAGACAACACAAGGTACAGAAGGCTGGGGAAAGGCAGAGTCGATTTATGATGTTGTGCGGCAGCGTGTTGAATACCGCAACGGAGAACTGAAAGGCGCTGCTCGTGCTCTTAAAGATGGGTGGGGAGATTGCGAAGAACTCACTTGTTTATTTATTGCGATGGCAAGAGCAGCTGGTATTCCCGCGCGAACGGTCTGGGTTGAAGGGCACTGTTACCCGGAATTTTATCTTGTTTGTCCTGATGCCAAGGGTTATTGGTATCCGTGTCAGGCAGCGGGAGCTCGTGCTTTTGGAAGCATGCCAGATTTGCTTCCAATTTTGCAGAAGGGAGACAGCTTTCGAGATCCAGATCGTCCGGGTCGAAGCCTTCGGTATGTTTCAGAATTTATCCGTGGATCAGCCGTCGGTGGTGCGGGCTCCCCTCGTGTTGTCTGGGTTCGCGAGGGTGCTTAGCAGGAATATGCGAGATATTAAGGTAGTTGATCTACCAGCGCAATGAAGTTCTCACTTCAATCAGGTTTGGGCCAAGACGTCGTATCCTCAGGACGTCATTTGCTAGTTCCACTGACCGGGGGAGTGAGGCAGATTGACGAGTCGCTACAGATTTCCGCGACGAGATCATTACGCCTTAGACAATAAGGCTTTGATGAACTTTGCGAAGCAAAAAGCATGCGACGCTACGGTTTCCGCTGGTGACTACCATCAAGAGACGATGCCGTATCATTAAGCTCAAAGTTAATTATCAGCAGTCTGCGTTTCAGCTGATTCTGGAGATTTATCGGATTCTTCGTTATTGAGTCCCAAAACTTCGCCATCAGGAGCACCCTGGTCATCTGTGGCCGCGGGAGCAAACCATCGGGGGGCGATAGCTAAGCCGGCATCTTTCCAGCATGTTTCAAGGCGATCACCCGCTAATCGCACAATGCGTTCCCGGCCGATGCCTTTGAGCGTTGCTCGCGTGGCCCACGGTGTGACGGGCCCTTCGAAGCCGGCCTTCTCTGCAGTTTGGAGAAGTTCAACACAATTAATTACTCCAGTCTC
>JABHNP010000085.1 GCA_018694455.1 Planctomycetaceae bacterium
AATGACGACGCAATGGCCCGCGTGTCTCGCTCCGCCCAAAGCCGTCCGTTCCGAGGACAAACAGCCCTCCCGGAATCCACGGGTCAAGTTGCTCGGGAACCGCTCTCACATGATCACTCGCTGCCACAAACACACCATCAGCATCAGCAAGAGCGTCTTCTAGATAGCTTGTTCGTGGCGTTTCTTCCGGGTGTAGCATATTCCAACGACGAGCCTCTTGAGCCTCTCGACGCAACTCCTTCCAACTTGTAACGCTCCAGACAGTACTATTAACTCCCCATGATTCAGCCAGAATATCGGCTGCCCGCAAAACTTCACGAAGAATCGCTCCAGACCCAAAAAGATTGACATGCGGCATGGCGGACACTGGCTTCTTCGCAGCAACATCTCGAAGCTTGTACATACCCTTCAAAATGCCTTCCTCACACCCAGCAGGCATCGAAGGCATCTCATAATTTTCATTGTAAACCGTGACGTAATAAATCCAGTCCTCGCCTTTCGCAAACATGCGATCCATCCCCTCGAGCATGATCACAGCAACCTCATACACAAAGGCTGGGTCATAAGCCCGAACAGTCGGATATGCCATTGCAAACAAATGACTGTGGCCGTCCTGATGCTGAAGGCCTTCACCATTCAACGTCGTTCGTCCAGCTGTTCCACCAAACATGAAACCCCGAGCCCTCATGTCACATGCAGCCCAAATCAAGTCACCAATTCTTTGAAAGCCAAACATCGAATAGTAAATAAAGAACGGAATCATCGGCACACCATGACTGGAATAACTCGTGCCTGCTGCAACGAAGCTTGACATACTCCCTGCTTCGGTAATTCCCTCTTCGAGAATCTGACCGTCTTTCGCCTCACGGTAGTACAACAATTGATCTGAATCGACGGGCTCATAAAGCTGGCCCGTATGGGCATAAATGCCACACTGCTTGAACAGGGGATCCATTCCGAAGGTGCGAGATTCGTCCGGCACAATTGGAACAATATATTTACCAACCGACTTGTCTTTTAAGAGCGAAGCCATAAGTGTCACGGCACCTGTGGTCGTCGATACTTCACGGCCAGAGCTTTTCTCAATAAACGGCCGGTACTCATCAAGGCTAGGAGTCTGTAGAAGTGGAGACTTTTCAGGGCGAGTCGGGATATAGCCACCAAGAGCTTCGCGACGCTCCCGTAGATATTGCATCTCCGGCGAATCTTCGGCGGGCTTATAAAAAGGTGCTTTCGCGACCTCTTCATCTGATATTGGAATACCAAATCGTGAGCGAAATGCACGCAGCTCTTCTTCATTCAACTTTTTCTGCTGATGCGTAACATTTCTGCCTTCACCGACCTCACCGAGTCCATAGCCCTTGATTGTTTTCGCAATCACAACTGTCGGTCGGTTTGGCATGTCTCTTTCATGCACGGCCTTATGATAGGCGGCGTAGACCTTTTCAGGATCATGTCCCCCGCGGCGGAGTTTCTTAAGCTTTTCATCCGAAAGATGCGAAACCATTTCGGCAAGTTCCGGCTCATCTCCAAAGAAATGCTCTCGTATATAGCTGCCAGGCATGACGACGTACTTTTGATATTGGCCATCAACGACTTCGTTCATGCGTTTGAGCAGAAGGCCTTGTTCATCTTTTGCCAGCAGTCCGTCCCACTCTTCTCCCCAGATCACTTTGACTACGTTCCAGCCAGCACCTCGGAAAACACCCTCTAATTCTTGAATAATCTTCCCATTACCACGAACAGGACCATCGAGGCGCTGAAGATTACAGTTGATGACGAAGACCAGATTATCGAGCCCTTCACGAGATGCTAGTGAAATAGCGCCGAGGGTCTCTGGCTCATCGCACTCGCCGTCACCGATGAAGCACCAGATTCTTTGGCGACTCGTATCTTTGATACCACGATCTTGAAGATACTTATTAAATCGAGCCTGATAAATTGCCATAATAGGGCCTAGGCCCATTGAGACTGTCGGAAACTCCCAAAAATTTGGCATTAACCACGGGTGGGGATAACTCGAGAGCCCGCCTCCGTCTGCAAGTTCACGACGGAAATTTTCGAGATGCTTTTCTGTGAGTCGACCCTCAAGGAACGCGCGCGAGTAGATCCCAGGCGAAGCATGCCCTTGAAAATAAACTTGGTCACCAGAATAGTCATCACCACGACCACGAATAAAGTGATTCAAGGCGACTTCATAAAGAGTTGCGGCTGATGCATACGTTGAAATATGCCCACCGATACTTTTATCCTCACGATTCGCCCGAACCACCATCGCCATGGCATTCCAACGGATAATGCTTTTAATCCTTCGTTCTAATTCACGATTCCCCGGAAAAGCTGGTTGCCGGTCCGTAGGTATGGTGTTGATATACGGCGTGGTTACAACAAACGGAATTTGAACACCCAGTCGATAGGCTTCTTGCTCGATAGCGTGGAGCAGATAGGTCGCTCTGTCGACCCCACGGCTTTCCAGCACATATCGCAGAGAATCAAGCCACTCTTGTGTTTCAGTGGGATCTGCATCGACAACTGAAACACCGTCAGAGTGTTTCGGCTGCCCTCCCGCCGAACCACTTGCCTGTCCAATCGACATCTGAGTATGGATTCCACGGGGCACCGCATCACCTCCCGAGGCCGTTTCAGCACCAACCGCCTTTACACCCGAGGATTCACCTCGGGACTGATCCAACTCAGAACTCGCCATTGATTTCTCCATCATGAATGATTTTTTCTTATTATCACGAAGGTTTCCATCGGCGTAAAGGTCTACCCGCAGCCAAAGCAGGAGAAACAGATGCCTCAGAAACCATTTATTGTGCAGAAGACGCAGCGCGTGGACGGAAAATCTCGGTCGCTAATCCGAAGTAATTTTCTGCAGAAAAAGCCACTGTTTCCCCCAGCGTGGGGTGTGGATGGATTGTTTCTGAAAGATCCCGTGCAGTACAGCCCATCTCAATAGCAAGGGCACCCTCAGCGATCAATTCACCGGCACCAGAACCAACAATGCCAACACCAAGTACCTGTTCCGTCTCAGGATCAACGAGCATTTTCGTCATACCTTCAATTCGGCCGAGCGCATGAGCCCGTCCACTAGCAGCCCAGGGATATCGACTCACCTCAACTTCTTGTCCCGATAATTCGGCCTCGTGCTCAGTCAACCCAGCCCACGCGATCTCAGGGTCGGTAAAGACAACTGCCGGAATCGCCCTAGGCTCAAAAAGTGCCGGTTCACCGTGTAGCGACTCAACAGCTACTTTCCCTTGATGGCTTGCTCGATGCGCCAGCATCGGCTCGCCACAAACGTCACCAATAGCGAGCACGTGAGAATCAGCCGTGTGTTGCTGCTTATCTACCTCTACAAACCCTTTTGCGTCTACGACAACATTGGTATTTTCCAATCCAATACCATCCGAGTTTGGGCGACGACCAACTGCCACCAGAACTCGAGAAAATGTTTTTGTAGTCTGTCCCTCTGGCCCCTCAAAAGAAACTTCCACACCGTTCCCAATATCTTTTAAGCCTGTCACTTTTGTATTCAAACGAATGGCTTCAAACAGGCCTCCCAATCTTTTATGAAGTGGCTTCACAAGATCGCGATCAGCGCCAGGAAGAAGACTGTCTGTGAGCTCAACTACCGAGACTTGAGACCCTAGTTCTGCGTACACTGTACCCATTTCCAAACCAATATAACCACCACCGACTACAAGCAATGATTCTGGAATATCTTCTAGCTGAAGGGCACCCGTTGAATCCATCACCCGAGAGCTACCAATATCAAACGCCGGAATACGAGCCGGGCGTGAACCACTCGCAAGAATACAGTGGTCGAATGTAATCGTTTGACTGCCAGCGTCTTTCTGGATGACCTCAAGGGTGTTTGAGGCCGTAAACATGCCTTGCCCCTGTACTACACGCACATTTCTTCTTTTTGCAAGCTGCGCGAGGCCACCTGTCAAGGCATCAATGACTTTTTCTTTTCTATCCCTCACTGCTTCAATATCTATCTTGGGTGCCGAAAAATGCACTCCCCAATCCTGCATCTCGCGGACCTCGGCAACGACACGGCCAACGTGCAGTAATGCTTTTGACGGAATACAGCCTCGAAGCAAACAGGTGCCACCAAGCCGGGTGTCTTTTTCAACAAGCGTAACCTCCATACCAAGATCGGCGGCCATAAAAGCTGCGGCGTAGCCACCAGGGCCCCCACCCAGCACCACAAGCGGTGCATGCATGAATTACTCTCCTCTAGGTTGGTTTTTGTATCTTCCTGAAACAGCTCCCTCAGAAGCTAAAATCACGTTACTCTGGTACCTTGTTGTAGTTTCGATATCTATTTCATACAAGAAACCACTCGAAACACTCGATGTAATGGCTTCCTCCTACCTAACCTCTGTGATTGCGCGTTTGTCAGCGAGCGCGAGGTCGGCAACTCAACTCGACAGAGAAAGTCTCGCCGCTTTCAGGATTGCTGCTGGAGCTATCCTAGTTGCAGATGCCATTCTTCGGACTCGCGACTTTTGGCTTTTTTTTTCACCAACAGGAATTTTTCCCCTCACAAAGCTTCAAGCCT
>JABHNP010000084.1 GCA_018694455.1 Planctomycetaceae bacterium
CTTTTTCTTTGTGCTTCCGCAACTGCTGCTCTAATTTTTGTACTGCACCATCAACACTCCGCCACAGGTTGGGTGATGTTTCATGACTTACAAGATCATGGAAATGCTCTGCCGATGCAATAATTTCAACTGCAGGAAGGGATGTATTAGCAAGATCAACAGTGACGCCCAAGGAGGTGATTCGATCGAAATACCTCTTCAACCGTGAGACTTTTGCAGAAATTTTTGACTGCGAAGCAGCACTGAGGTGCCCGTGTCTAGCGGAAACGTTAATCTGCACGAAATCAATCCCTTCTGAACAGTATCCATGCTATTGTGCGGTGCACTTGATCACTCACTGATAGCAATTAATTAATTGAGTCGACCACAGCAAATGCTCGTGAGCCGCACCTTTGACTTGCAGGACGTACTGCTCGTCATTCAAACAAACATAATGCGACAAGTTCAGAGGCCTTCCAGCGTCCTTAAAACTTGACAAATTCTCACTGGAATCATAAACCAGCCGGAGTACGGGGACAAACGCCTGCTGTTTCACGGGTTCTAAAAGAGGAATCTAGCAACAACAAGCCAATAGTAGCCGTAGCGATATTAGGGGGATCGCCGCTTAAGAAGCCCCTGCTGGTATCTCTTTCGCCACCAATCGCTCCCCTCAGCTAATTGCTTTTCATTCCAATCAGCCCGATACTTTGCTGCATCCGATGCAGATTCCACAAAAAGTTCACGAAGCCATTGAATCGCATATCTTCGGAAGATGATATTTTCGTCTTCAAGTAAGTCGATGAGTTTTGTTACTTGTACATCGAACGACTCCGAATGAAGTGTTCGTGTTGCTAACCCAACAAGAACGTCTCCCTGCTCTGGGTTGACATGATCTCGCAATGACTTCTTTACTGCCATCGCCAATGTTTTGTCTGCTAGTGCAGCAGGAATAGATTCGCTTTCGAGCTGCGTCCATAGCTCAGCAGATGGACCAGGACCTGGCCGCGGAGAAGCTGCCAGCAGCTCTATCACTTGATCATACCAACCAAGTAACGCCAGTGTTTCAGTAGCAATTATGCGATTCTCAATTCGTGAGCTATCTGACAATTCAATCAACGACTTTAGAAGTGGATCAGGTTGTGTGATTGCTTCAGCAAGTGCCTCACTTGCTGACTTCTCAAGTCTCGAAAGAGATCTTGATGAGACCGCCCACGGCGGCAGGGAGTCCACTATCCGACGACTTGCCTCTAATGGGCTAATTTCTGACCATTCAAGAATTTCTCTGGGAGCCAATTGAAATTCCTCAGGGAGCCCTCGAAGCGGCCTTGCCACAGCAAGTCCTCCTGGCTGTGTCTGCCTCCACAAAACTGGTTTCTCTTGTGCAATAATCCTTGCAACTTGGCTCTGCTTTGTTTGCCTTGCTGATAAAATATCGTCTGGCATTCTGGAAACATTGATTGTCACACTACCTGAAAGGCCAGATAAAATAATTCCATTGAGTCCACCAGCAGCAATGCCAATTTGATCGGCATCATTTCCAGAGCGAATGATGATGCTTCCAGAAAGTAACTCAATCCTTGGCTTCTGAAGACTATCAAGCTTGAAAACTGCGTGTGTTCGAGGTTTCATCCGAACAGTTACACCACCAACATCGAACACAGGGCTCAAGCCCGGCGGCACTTGAATCTCTTCGTAAACTCTAAGTATTGATCCTGTTGGCAAGGCGAGCCAACCATCCAACTCACCCCGATCTGCGAGTCGATAGCGATGAAGAACCGCTGCCCATCCAATATTCGCGTCACTCTCCAAAAATCCTAGAACTGGTTCTCCACTATTTGAAGCAACGGCATCACTGTCCATGTCATTTGGAACGCTATTTGTTTCCGACGAAGCGGTATTGGGCACTGAATTCAAAGGGGCTCCAATGGCCATAGCTGTACCCTGAGACACCCTGGCATTGGTGACCATTGACGGATTTGCTGTCGCAGTTGTACCAACCACAGCGGAAGCTGGTTCCTTTTGAACCGGAATTGATGGAGTCGAATCTGGTGTCTGTACATCCTCAGGAACTCGTGGCTTCACCATACTATCGCTGCTTCTCAACTGTTGAACGGCTTGCTTATCATCTTCTTCTCCAGGTAACTTTTCAGAACTTTTTTTTATGACAGCAGCCTGTTTAGGTAGTGCAATACCTTTGGAGCTCTTATCGATCCCCTGCAGTGACAGATCCGATGACGACGGCTGTTGAGCTGCCTGCTGCTGAAGGCGGCTGTTCCCAAAGGCACTGAAGAGCTGAAAACCAAAAGCACTCACAAGAAGAAGGAGCAGAGCTACTGCAACAATGAGGGCCACCGGTGCAAAATGCTGCTTCTTTTCCCGCAGTCCCAAAACGCCTTGTGACGTTTCAACATTCGATTCTGCATCAATTGCATCGAGTTCTACCCGCATGGAACGTGCATTATCTATGTCAGCTGCCTGCCCTTCTTGGCCTAATAACAAAGTGGCTTTAGCTTCTGTTAATTTCACCAACATTTGACGCTCGTTTAAAGGCAACCCCTCAATCAACCCCTGCTGCCCGAGCATCTCTGACAGAAGGTGATGGCACTCAGCTGCCTCACACAACTGTACATCGGATTCGATACAATTTGACTCAAAGGGACCGAGGCAGTCCTCCGGTAACGCATTATCAAGAAATTCTGCCATGCTGTTTGCGCTTGCAGACAAACCGGTTGCATCAACTTGTGGTGATGGCATGTCGAGATTCCCAAGCACTCTTTCAATTCGTTGCTCAATCTCTTGGGCAGCCACGTGAGACAAAACTTTTTCATCGAGGTCTCGCTGGTCAGCCTCTGAAAGCATGTGGTCTCGCCACGCCAATAATGTTCTCACAGTCAATCGCATTTTTATTGCCTAATACCGATAGTCACAGAAAAAAACTCTGGTCAACAAACAGCACGACCAGCACGACGCCGATAGTGGGCCATGTAAAATAACGCAACATTTGTTAGCTATTAGTAATAGTGTCGATTGCCAACCAATTCCGTACAGCAAACTCGAAATTTTCTTTTCGTTTGCTGAAAACAACCCGTTTTGCAGTGAATCCGAACCATATGGGCTTCAATCCGTAGAAATGAGAGGGGCAATCTCCATAAATCACTCTTTGTTTCTAAAATGAACCAGACGGCACCTAGCTCATTTCGAGGATTTGAGATGACCATATCTCACCTAAATAATTCGATTGAAAATCTACGCGATTCTGGATTACTCCGACAGGCAAGTGGATACATTGAACTCGCAGAGTTCAGCATGACACCAGAGGCTGGTGTCTCAGAGCCTGCCAAAAAATTACTGCAAAATGCAATTAATGCGCTCGATCAACTCTCTCCGAAACACGACTCTGGCAATGCACTTATTCTTCGAGCCGAGGCACTTCGAGCGCTCTGTCACTTTTCAGACGCTCTTCCCTATTATCAACGTGTAGTTCGTGAAAATCCTCATTCGATGGCAGGGTGGCTTGGATTTGGTTGGTGCTTGAAAAGGTTGGGTCAACTCTCGGAAGCAATTGATGTACTTGCCGATGGCATAGACTATTGTGAAAATGAACCGGCTCTCGCGTATAACCTCTCCTGCTATCATTCACTTGCAGGAAATGTCCACGCTGCGATTGAATATTTGACCAAAGCGATTGCATCCGATGACCGCTTCCGGTCACTCACAAGTTGCGAAAGTGACTTTGACTCGATTCGAAATGATCCACGATTTGTAGCAGTAATCGAACAGCCTGTATAATCAGAGCATGTAGTGAATCAACAGGTTTCGTTCAACTATTACTCTCTTCAACAATCATCCAGCTAAAGAAATCTTCGGTACTGAATGTCATGACAAATCCGGCATTGCAGGAAGTTATCGCTCTCCTCGGCCACCCGGCTGCTGGTAACCCTGCGCAGTTTCTCTTCGAGAGAGTTGTTGCACGCGACTCGCTCGACTGGAGATTCCTGACTCTTGAGGCAGCATCATCTCGTCTCGCCGACGCACTTGCTGGTATTTCAGCGTTAGGCTTTCGTGGATGCATACTTGCTGGTCCGTTACGAGAGCCTGCAATTGATTTGACTACATCAGCCAGTCCGGCTGCCCAGTTTGCAGCAGGCTGCAACCTCTTAGAATGCACGAAAGATGGGCAACTTGTTGGCCATCTTACACTTGGTCGAGGCGCATTAGATTCAATTCGATTGCACGTCGACCCTGCGACAACAAACATACTTCTTCTCGGGACGAATCTTCTCGCACGTTCTCTTGCGCTCGAATTGACACTCTCCGGAACTTCAGGAATCACCATTGCCGACCCTTGGGATGGTCAGGCCAAGGGTCTTGCAGACGCTGTCAACACAATTGAAGGAGGCCACGCAACAGTTGTTGAAGATGAATTGCCACCAACTTGTGAGTCGGTAGATATCGTGATTGCCACAGAAGAGATTCGGCCTTTCCCGCCCAACTTTCATTTGCCTGAACTCCGAGAAGACCTTGTTGTAGTCGACACATCACTTGATCCAAAAGCCTCCCCAATACTCAAAGCAGCCACAGCCGCCAACTCCTGCCAGGTCGATGGTCTTGAAGTTACAACAGCGACGATGGCAATTAACTTTCGTAGTCTGACAGGCATCGAACCTGACACCGAGGCTCTTCGTGAAGCACTTGATGAGTTTCTCGACTATTGACTCGCGATGCCACTATGGGCTTATTCCACAATACGGTTAATTTTCAGAATGACTGCAGCCGCACTACTTCGGATTTCCGCGACAGAATCTTGCTGTAAGTCTTTAATCAATGTGGTGACACCTGTGGGCGGTGGCTGATTTGTTGCGTCAACGAGCATAGTCACGCCACGTAACGCATTTACAACAATCAGCGCTCGCTTGTATCGCTCTGATTGCATTTCATCAGCGGAGGCCTTACTGCTCAATACAACGTCTTGACGAGACAACATCTCCGACAGTGTTTCGTACGCATCTGTTTGACCTAGTCTCGCTAAGCCAAGCGCTGCATTTGACCGAACATCAGTTGCTGGATCTCCTAATAGTCGCAATAAACCCACAACGCTCTTTTCACCCCCAAGAACACCTAGCGTGAATCCACATGCATTTCGAACTCCTGAATTGGTCGACATCGATGCAGATAAGACTGCATCAACGACAGCATCTTGGTCTCTAAAAGATCGACCACTATTCTCAAGGTTCGTCGACAAGACAGCCAAGGCTTCAACTGCTGCTTGAGTCGTCGCGTCATCATTCGTTTCAATGACTCGTCGAACAAGTGCCGGCGATGCCTCGGGAACCGTGAACTCGCCTAGTGCTCGACACAAATAGAGGCGTAACGTTTCGGATTGCTCACCGATCCGCCCACTACCCACTTCATCATCAAGAATACTGCCTAATTCAGAAGCAAGTTTTGTATCTGACTTAAGCCCCGATCCAGTTGGACCACGAAGATCATTTGCCAGATTAAGTGCTGCCTGCCAACGTCCTTCATTGGCACGACGAAGCGTTCGCACATATGCTTGGGGGTCATTCCCAAGGTGAGCTAGCCAATGAAACGCCAACCAGACGCAGACAATAATGGCAACTATAACTCCTGGAACAAGAAACAACTGAACCAAGAAAGCTGCACTCGGTGGTTCAACCGGCGGAAGACTGTCATCGGGATTAATTGGTTGATTTGGAGACGTAGCCATGAATTATGAATCTGGAGAGAGTGTGGATAAGTGAAAAAGCTTCTTAAATGGCATGACAAAGGTGGAACATACCATGATCCATATCATGATAGACTCTTCATCTAGAAGGTGATGTATTGTGACAAAAATAAACGGAAGTAATGCACACTGGCTTGATGAATCGATACTTCCGCCACTGATTACCGCTGCTGAACAGCTTGCTGTCGACGAGGCGCTCTTAAATCAGGCGGAAATCGGTGATTTAACAAACCCGGTAGTTCGTACGTGGCAGGCAACTGCGCCAGCAGTTGTTCTTGGCTCATCAAGTCAATTATGCCAAGAAGTGAATCGTGACGTATGTGCAAAACTCGATATTCCTGTACTGCGGCGGCCAAGTGGTGGTGCAACAGTTATTCTTGGTCCTGGCTGTGTCATGTGGTCTGTCATCACTCCCTTTAGAGACAAACCATCACTTGATGCTATACACGCCTCCATGCTTGAACCGTTAGCTGCAGAACTTTCAAAAGTAGGAAAACCTGTTGTCCGAGAAGGGACTTCTGATTTAGTCATCTCCACGGCCGAAGGCGTAAAGAAAGTTAGTGGAAACGCCCTCCGGGTTCGGCGACACAGTGTCTTGTACCACGGCACCCTTTTGGATTCATTTCCGCTTGGGCTTGTTGGACAGCTTCTGCAACACCCACCTCGAGAACCGCAATACCGAATGGAAAGACAACATGAAGAATTTTTGGCCAACCTCTCCATAGGTCGCAAACAAATTGATAACGCGGTACAAACTGCTTTTTCCGCTTGGAATACCAAAACGACGTGGCCAAGCAATGAGGTGAAGACACTTGTGGAATCGCGATATGGACAATTTCGTTGGACGGAACGCCTTTGAGCTCAAAAAAAACCGTTCTTCGTTCGCCTGTCCCTAACCGGCTATTTATATGGGCATAGTCCTCCAAAGATGTTTATCTGCCCCTAGTTTCCAAGCTGTTTCATCATTTGTGGAAAAATGGGCTGAGATGGGGGATCGGGGCGAATAATCCGGCTTCGCACTCACACTTGATTTGGCTTGAACAGCTATGCCGAATTTTGAAGTATGGATAGGAAAGAAGATTAGTCAAAAACTAGCCTTCCATCACGGCAGGTTAGATCGTTACGGTTTCCACCTTCCAGTATGACATGAGGTCATCGAGAATTTTATCGCAACAGGAGGTTGCTGCAATGCATTTACATCTGAATGCCGCTGACGTGCGCGACATGGTAAGCCGTTTGTTTGTTGACCTGGGCGCAGAAACCGATGATGCAGTCGATCTACAAGAAAATATTCGTATCGACCGAGGCCGCTGTGTTGCACGGTGCTATCGAGTAACTGAAATGTTCGCAATGTGGCTGATCGACTGTGGCGTTGTGCAGTTTTATAACGCTGACGGTGAGATGCTTCATACGGTCAATCTTTTCAACGACCTGCAACCGCAGCGAGTTGCCGCATAATGCGGTTCCTTTGATCCTAACGGGGTACGGCCATCATGCCGACCACTACGGCACCACATCCGCGGCTATCGATCATCATTCCAGCACCTGGAGATGAGACGACTCTCGAGGAAACTCTTGTGAGTGTCCTTGAAAACCGACCAGAGAATTCAGAAATTGTTGTTGTCCTCGGCTTCGGGTACCATGATCCGTGGAGCGTTGGTGAGGAAGTCCGCTTTATTCAGGCACCAATTGGTTCGAACCGGGTTGCGTGTATCAACCTGGGACTTGCTGCTAGCACGGGCCGAATCGTACATATTTTAGCCGCTGGATGGCGTGCGACTCCATTCTGGACTGACGCAGCAGTCGAGCATTTCAACAACGAGCAGGTGGCTGCTGTAGTTTCACTTGAAGTTGCATCTGACGATACTGATCGAATAGTAGCCACTGGTATCGAAGTAGGTCGCGGTGGCAGACGTGTCATGTTGCGACCGCGGGGTGATACTTCACGGATCCAAGGATTTCATACGAAAGATTATCCATTACCCTCAGGCCCTACACTCGAGGCGGGCTTTTGGAGTCGCCAAATGATTGATCGACTTCTATTCGGATTTTGTCCTGCCTGCGGCGATGAGTATGCAGACGCTGACATGGCAATATCTTTACACGCAACAGGCGGCCGCGTTGTTTTTGAACCAACGTCAAAGATTATTGCAGCCCCTGAACGACATCATCCGCAGCCAGCATTCAAGGCCGGTCTATATGGAGAACGGCTTTTCTGGCGTTCAATTGCAGCCGAGCCAATTCTACAGAGCCTAGTGCTACACGTTGTTGAAATTTTTCGCCATGCGATAGTACGAGCACCACTTGGCACTCTGCCAGTTTTAGTGGGAAGATTTGTTGCGCTTCTGCAATTTGGAATGTATATCCCCCGGTTTCGTGAACTCTCTGGACTCATGCGAAGCCAAGCTGCTGGAACGATACAGAGATCAAATGAGGTCTCTTCAAATTCCAGTCGTCTACTTCGATACGACGAAGGGCATGCCCGCACTGGTCGACCACACCGCCGTCGAAAAATACCACTCAAACGCAGCGCGTGATAGCGTCTAATGACTACGACACGTTATTGAAAGCAGGTCTTGCAGTCTCGCTAGCTGGCTTTCACTCTGCGTCAGTACATATCTAAATTTTTTAAGGCCCGGAATACGCATGACTTCTTGTCCTCATGCATTCGATGAACCGACTACTGTGAGTTCGGTTAAAAAATATAACTTAGGCCGCCAACTCGACAGTGGTCGTACACATACCTGAACTGTAAAAATTATCTCGACAAGACATGCCCCGAAGCAAGTAGCTTCACGGCTGTACTCTGAACCGAAAATATAAGTATCGCTGACCTTCTCGAAACGCGACTCAAAGGATCATTGAACACAACGATTTTTTTCGAGAACACGTGCTAACGACTGACAAAATGCCTGAGGGCGGACTACTTGCTCTCTTTTTCGTCTTGTGTTGGTTTTTTGATACCAAGTGATTCAAGAAGACTAGCATGACCAGCAATCGCTTTGTTAATAGACGACTGAAGACTGCCAACAGTTGCCTTCGCAGCCTTTGAATCAATAGGTTTTTGAATTGTGATTTTATTGAGATCCGCGTGGTGCAATCGTGCATCCTGCAAATGACCCTCTATTTCTGAAATAGATTCGACGCCTTCCTTATTTTCATGGGCTGAAAGCTGGGCTTTCATCTGACTGAGGTGCTGCTGTGTTTTATTAAGATGATTTCCAATTGAATCATGAGCTATACGAGCAACAGATGGGTCTACTGTCGTGGCTGTTGAAAGATAATTGCTGTAGTGCTTTGCATGAGACTGAGCACCGTATAAGTGACTATGAGAACTGTGACCATGATATTCTGAATAATATCCAGCTGCTTTTGAGCCTGCATTTTTCCAAGACTGGGCACTCGCAGTAGATGCTGAAGCCACAGCACAGAAGCCAATAACTAAAAAACATAGATGACGGAACATGTGGTACCTCCAGGTCAATTAAATTCGCAACAACACACCATTTCTCACCTCAAGAAATTGATAGACTCATTTTATACTAGATTTTTATTTTTTCCTATTTTTTGCGCATCGTACGGCATGGCTTCCTTCCAAACGCTAATACTGTCGGTCGGATACAGCGCCGCAGAAAATCGTACACCGAAAAGGTACTTTGGCAATGAATATCAAGTGTCATCGAATCCCATCCATTCTGCTGACTGCAATCAGTTTTTTCAGCTCATGCACCATTTTCGCAGCTGAAAGTCGCCCCAACGTTATTGTCATCTTGGCAGATGACCTAGGACTTGGTGATATCAGCTTCTACGTTCAAACCATTCAAAATAAGACGCCAGTTGTTGAGACTCCTACCCTCGATAGTCTCGCCTCAAACTCGCTCTGGTTTACTGACGGGCACTCAGCCACGTCGCTCTGCGCTCCAACTCGTTATGCCGTTATGAGTGGAAACAACAACTACCGCTCCTACGCCCCGTGGGGTGTTTGGAGCACTTTTGGTAAAACTGCTTTTCAAACTGGACATGCAACCCTTGGAACAGTTGCTCGTGACGCTGGCTATAAAACAGGATTTATTGGCAAGTGGCATTTAGGTGGTGACTTTCTCATTCCAGGACGTGCCGAATTTTATCGCGGCCCAAAGAATGGTGACCTTACTGGGAAAGTCGATTTAACTCGGTGGATTTCAGGTGGACCAAAAGATTGTGGTTTTGATTATGACTTCACATCTCCATGCGGAATTCAAGGTCCAATTTATTTGCTTTACGAAAACCAGACGTGGAGTCCACTCGCTGCTGACTCACAAATTATTTATCTCGATGAAAACACTGCCATTCATCCTAAAGATATCACCGACAAGGGGCCCGGCCTAGGTGACTCCCAGTGGGACTCCCGTGCAATGGGTCAACGACTATCAGCAAAAGCCGTTGATTTCATATTGGATGCTGGCCAAAACGACAGGCCATTTCTTTTGTACTACTGTTCACCAATGGTTCACCTTCCACATTGTCCCCCCGAATTTTTTGACGGGAAAAAGATTATGGGGCAGACTCCAACAAACCACCTCGACATGCTTCTTGACCTTGACATGCAGGTCAAACGCATTGTCGACGCCCTGCATGCGACTGGCAAATACGACAACACCCTCCTCATCATCACCTCGGACAATGGTGGTCTCGCCGATCAGCCAGCTGGAAAAAAAGGTCATCAATCCAATGGTGGATGGAGGGGCAATAAAAACTCTCCACTTGAGGGAGGGCATCGCGTTCCCTTCTTCGCAGTGTGGCCAAGCCAGATTACTCCCGGCATCACGAAAGAACTGGTTAGTAATCAGGACATTATCGCAACGGTCGCCGCCTTGGTGGGCACAACAATCCCGAACAATCAAGCATTGGACTCAAACAATTTACTTCCTTTATTTACGGGCAAGGGACTGTTCGAGAAACGAAATGTCTTTCTGCAGCAGGCAGGCTCACAGTGCGAAGTCATGATTCGAGAAACGCCTTATAAATTAATTATGCAGAGTGACCAAAAACGCTCTCATTTTACACCGACAAAGCTTTTCAACTTACAGAATGATCCACATGAAGACACAGACCTTCTTGGACTACCGGACTATCAGTCCATCAGGCAGTCACTCTTAATGAAATACAAAGATGCTGTTGAAACAGAACGCCCAACAGTCCCAAGCCGTAATAAGAAGAACATCGACACAAAGTGATTTTACTGCTTGAATAGTTCTGTCAGTTACAGGCATGCACCGAAAACCACAAAACTGTACACCTTTACCAACCGTACAATTATGTATTACTGAGTTCCTTCATCTCCAGTTACAGAGAAATGTATCTATATGAACAACATGTTGTTTCGAACTGCAACACTGCTGGCTGCATACTGTGTCACTTCCTGCATTTTGCCTGCAGACACTCAGGCTGAAGTGTACGAAGTCCGAGGATATCTCCTCGGTGACAGTGGTGATGAAAGAGCGATCGACAAGTACTTATCGAATGCTTTATTGCCTTGCCTAAAACGTCACGGCATCGGACCTATTGGTGTGTTTACAAACGCGTCAACTGATAAAATCGAGATTAAGACAACTTTTGTGATCATTCCTCACGACGACCCATCAGCAATGACACAAAATCGTGAAGTGATTCAATCTGATGAAGAGTATCAGAATGATGCTGCAGTATTTTTCACTCATGGCAATCAGGAAAAAAGCTACGAACGGATATCGAGTGAACTCTTAGTTGCTATGCAGTGCTGGCCCAAGGTAAAAGTCCCAGCGGGTATCCTTGCAAACAAGAATCGCGTCTACGAATTACGAACCTACGAAAGTGCTAATGAGAAATTAGGACAACTCAAAGTTGAAATGTTTAACAACGGCGAGGTGCCTATTTTTATCGACTGTGGAATCATCCCAATCTTTATTGGGCAAGCTTTGGTCGGTCCATTCACACCCAATCTCACATATCTCACGGTGTATCCGAACGAAGATGCACGACTTGCGTCATGGAACTCATTCCGAGACCATCCGGCGTGGAAAGTTCTTAGTAAGGTTGAAAAATATAAGGGAACAGTTAGCAAGATTCATAAACATGTTCTGGTACCAAAAGCTTATTCAGAAATGTGACAAACTAAGCCAGTCTGCCTGACTGCATCAATCGGATTTAGCCGGCTTGGTAAGTTTTTCTAAAAGCTTTTGCTCTTCTTCGAATACCTTGCGAAAAGGAGTGTAAATAGTTTCATCCGATGCCCATCGTTTGGGCTCTGGGTCAGGCTCGTTCAGCCTCCCCAAAGGATAGTCCTTGCCACGCATGCTTTTATCAATGGATTCGGAGAACAATACATACTCACGCATTAATTGTTTGAAAATAATAGGCTTTTCCTGAGCAATGCTTTTAGACTCCGTAGGATCGGCTACAAGATCAAACAGTTCCTGAGAACTCTTGTTCTGCTTGGACTTCTTTGTATTTAAGACAACTAATTTATATCGCCCGTGAATCCAGGCACCACCACCGTTCCAACGAAAACCCATCGGCTTATTACGTTCACTCGGTTCACCATCAAAGAGTTGGCACAAACTGACACCGTCATGTACCGGCAACATTGTTTCTTCCGGAAGCCCCACAACGTCGAGAATCGTCGGAAACATATCGAATGCACCAGCCTGAAATTGTGAAATTTTTGGCTCAATTCGTGACGGCCACTCAATGATAGATGGGACTCGCAACCCTCCCTCGTAGAGTGTTCCCTTGGAACCACGTAATGGCACCATGCCATCTACCGAATCATTTAATTGACCCACTGTTGGCTGAAAATCTTTATTCGGCAACCCCCCATTATCTGATGAAAACCATAGGAGCGTATTGTCTGCGATACCAAGCTTTTGAAGACCACTACGAAGCGTACCGACGCTTCTATCCATTGCTACAAGTTCACCGTAGTGCCTTTGAGCCTGAAAAGACAGCTGAACGAATGGTTCACTGTCTGATTCTAAGGATGCCCAAGGAGAGTGTGGTGTTCCGAACCAAATCACTGTGAATGTTAGTGCCTCAGGATCCTTTACAAGCTGTTCCTGAAGGAAACGAAGAGCTTCGGATACGACTACCTCTGAAGAATCCCCTCTCTTTTTTTCAAAAACACCTTCGGGTTTACCACGACGGCCCATCAATGGATGCATATCAAAAAAATTTGTTACCGAAAGCCAGTGCTGAAACCCAAACGCGTCTGGGCGGCGTTCATCGTTTTGTAAAATTGGGATCCCAGCTCCTCGAATTCCATTCAAATGCCACTTACCAAAATGACTCGTAACATAACCGACTTTAGCGAGTACCTGAGGAATAGTTTTTTCCTGTAAACGTAACGGGTATCCGTGTGACATCACACCAGTACGTTCATGTGTTCGCCCGGTAAGTACCGTTGCCCGAGTCGGCGAACACACTGGACCCCCCGCATAAAAACGATCAAGTCGAAGACCATGTGCAGCCATATCATCAAGATGCGGTGTCTTGAGGAACGGATGTCCATAGTAGCCTGTCTGCCCCCATCCTTGGTCATCTGCCATCACAAGCACGATATGAGGCCGATTTCCACTATGCTCACGTGCATCACAAACCGAACAAAAGACAACGCAAGCAGCCATTAGAGAAATACTTGTGGATTGTCTTTGACTCAATACTTTCATCACCTGCCTCATCGGATATTGATTCCTGAAAATTACCTTGCAAAACACAATGCAAGGATTATTTGAAATTCGTTCATTACTTTACCGGCTGCCTTGTATAGCCTTCATCTCCTTCAGCGGTTCGTGCCTGCTCGAGGAGAAATTCAACAACACGACTATATTCCGGATCATCAAGAAGATTTTCACTCTCCATCAAATCATCCGTGAGATTGTATAGCTCCTGAGGAAATAGTTCTTGTTGCCATGCGTAACGATGATCAAGAAAAAGTTTCCACTGTCCAGCAAGTGGTGTTGCATTAGACCGTACCGCAACCCAGGCCCTCTTGTCTGATGTTTTTTTTGACGCCTCCTTGTGATCATTCGGAAAGATTGCCGCACGTGGGTCAGTCATCATCCCCTGCATCGCTGCAAGCTGACTAATACTGTCTTCTGCTCCGTACGAATGACCATGAAGTGGTGGAAGTGGTTTGCCAATGGATTCGGCTACCGTTGCAAACACATCGTTGAGAGCACACAGCCTTGAACAGTCACGACCCGGAGTTTCTGCTCGACCATCTCCTACGCTTCCATGTGGCCAGCAAGCAAGAAAAGGCACGCGATGCCCGCCTTCATAAACTGATCCCTTATGACTGCGAAGCGGCCCAGTGCAAATTTTTGATGATTGCTCAGCACCGTTGTCACTTGAAAAGAGAAACAACGTATTATCGCGAAGCATGTGGCCCGGTCGACGTGGGTCAGGAGTTCTGTCCAGAAAGTCAAGTAGCCGTGCAATATGAACATCATTTTGATACACAAAATCAAGCCTCTTACTCTTTGTTGATTTGCCACTTTTGAACGTACTGGCACCAACAACCGGATTTCCTCCTAGATCCTCAGATGGTGTGTACGGGCTGTGATTCGAAGGAGATGCAAAATAGAGGAAGAAAGGTTGTGTTTCAGATGCAGCCTGCTCCAAAAAGTTGAGTGCCATTGCATCCAGTCTTTGTCCAACCTCATGAAGCCGATACGATCCATCCAGTTTCTTCCCATCACCCGTCGCACCAAGAACCGATCGTCCATCGATCCAGCCAGGGCCAATTCGTTGCGTCGAACTGTTCTTCTTCTGCCCATCTGGACCAGACGTTCCGTGACTTCGGGATACGCCAAAAAATACATCGAACCCATGATCGCAAGGACCGTCAGCAAGAGGCTGGGTGAGATCAGCATCGTCCCATCCCGTGGCTGCACTTCCTTTCTTATTGCGGTATGTCAAGCCGAGGTGCCACTTTCCAAACATTGCTGTTTTATAACCGGCAGCCTGTAGAAACTCTGGCAATGTAATACGCTCTCGTTCGATGAGAGGAGGACAATGAACGCCAAACAGAACCCAGTGTTTGAGTCGAGTTCTCCAACAGTAACGTCCTGCGAGTAGGGCATACCTTGTTGGAGAACACCGACTTGATGGTGAATGGGCGTCCGTAAAGCGAACACCTTGCATTGCGAGCCTTTCCATCGCTGGTGTCGAAAGCTGCAACGAATCCGGATTCTTCGTCCAATCCTGATACGCACTTGTATCTCCAAGTCCCATATCATCAGCAAGAAAGATGATCACGTTGGGTGGCTGCTCAGCATGAACAGGTTCCACAAAACAAACACAAGGAATAGATAGAACAATGACAAACAAACCGTAGTTGTACATAATACGTGAACTTTCTAACTAAACCCGGCAACACTGAGGCGGCATTTTGAAACGGATAATGATACCGCTGGGTCAAATGATTGTGCGCTCAACATACACACACTTCGCAAACCTCTGCCTTCTTACATTTCTTTTTCACATGGGGGCAGAAACTTCTTTCGGGCAAAATCGAATTGCTCGTATTTCAATCACATCAAACGACAGCATTGTTGTACAGCAGAAACCAGTGACGCTGACAGCCTCTATCGAAAATAGAAAAAATGAGCCTCTTACTGGGACACTTACATGGAACGTCCGGTCACTTTTTTTCAAATCACCTTGGCCAACTGAAGAACGCATCTCTCTAGAGAGTCGTCAAAGCATTTCTTGCAAGCACACACTCTCAATGCCCTGCCCTGGGTTCGCAGACATCGAGTGTCAGTTCCAGATATCCGAAAGTGACATTCCTATAAAGGCAACCTATCGCATTGGATCAGACCTAGAAAACATTACGAGCCCTCTCACAGCAGAAAAGGATTTCTTTATTTTCTGGGAAAAATCACTGAATCAGCTTGCGGAAGTGGCACCTGCGTTCCAGATGGCACATCGGCCAAACAAAACTCGAACAGACATACAAATTTATGAGGTTTCTATGAAAAGTTTCGGAGGAGTGTGTGTTCGAGGATGGCTTCAGGTGCCAAATAAGACCGGAGTCTTTCCCGCTATTCTTCGAGTGCCCGGTTATGGACAAAACATGAAGCCTGTTGGTGCTCAAGAAGACCTGATTGTATTTTCTTTCAATCCTCGTGGACATGGTAACAGTCAAGATGATGTTTCTGGCAAACCTCAAGACTATTGGGTGCGGGGGCTTGATGACCGAGACACATACTTTTACCGCGGTGCCTACCTTGATTGCATTCGTGCCGTTGATTTCCTCTGTTCTCTCGATATCGTTGACCAAGAACAACTTGCAGTATGGGGAGCAAGCCAAGGGGGGGGCTTTGCATTCGCAACAGCGGCACTCGATAACCGAGTCGATCTCTGCGTTGCAGACATACCATTCCTCTGCAATTGGACAAACTACTTTAAACTCACACAGTGGGACGAAATGGATGAATGGCTAAACGGAAAACAACATCGCTCATGGTCACATACTTTGAAAATAATGAGCTACTTTGACACGATGAACCTGTGCCAACGAATTACGTGTCCGACTATTATGAGCATTGGGCTACAAGATCGGATTTGTCCCCCAACAACAAGCTTTTCAGCTTTTAACAGAATTAGTGGCCCCAAGACCCATACAGTCTATCCGGCACGTGGGCACGGCCTCGGCAGAGACCATCGGCTGCGTACGTGGGAAAAAATCAAAGAGCTATTTTCACTAACAGAAACGGAAAAAAATTAGGCTGTTTGTTTTCGTTATACTAGATTTTCATTGTGGGAACAAAGTTTATAAACCTTAAACCTGCAACAACAAATCGTTTGTATTATGTCACCTTAGCTTTCAACGGAACTGCTACCATGACCCGCTTTATTTTGACCTTAATCGTGTGCACTTCGGCGTTCCTTCTAACCCTTGATAAAACCAGAGCCACTGAGCCCGCACCCAATGTCCTTACGCAAGAACAACAAGCTCAGCTTACGCCTCAGAACATCTTGGATGAACTTATGGCGGGCAACAGTCGATTTGTATCAAACAACCTGACAGAACGAAACCACTCGAAGCAAGTTCGAGAAGCGTATGCTGGACAATTCCCTAAGGCTGTAATCCTGTCGTGCCTCGACAGTCGAATTCCTGTTGAAGATGTTTTCGATCGTGGCGTTGGGGATATTTTTGTAGCTCGTGTTGCGGGCAACTTTATCAATGAAGACATTCTCGGCAGCATGGAGTTTGCGTGTCACGTAGCAGGCGCAAAACTTATTATTGTACTGGGCCACACTCACTGCGGTGCTGTCCAAGCAGCTATTGATAACGTTCAGCTAGGAAATATCACACCGATGCTGGCCAAGATTCGCCCTGCTCTTAAAACGGCACAACCTTTTAGCGGGAACAAGACAAGCGCGAACCCTGAGTATGTTGCACACATTTGTTGTGAAAACATTCGCATGGCGGTGAGGATGATCCGAAAAGAAAGTGAGATCCTAAAAGCACTCGAAAACAAAGGCTCAGTAGAGATTGTTGGTGCCTACTATGACCTCAACTCGGGAACCGTCTCAATTGTCGAAGAAAAATAGGACTAGAACTGATGCCTTCCATGGCCCGCATCCTATCCTTTCGGCGTTGTATATCATCAGTCAGTCGTTGCATATGCGGTACCATCAATTTCATCGATCACTATTTCAATATGCGATGCTTGCCGTCCGGCATTAAATTGCGCAATGAACACTCGCCCCGAGTCAGACTTTACTGACAGTTTATACCGACCGTGGAAACCATCAAAAACGCATGCTCCATCCTGATCCGTTTTACCAGCTACGCGCGTGCTTAATTTATGATTCAAAAGACTATTTAGTGCATCGTATTGCTCGGTTGGCTTTCCGTTCTCACTAAACAGGCGATTGCCTGTGAATTTATCGTAATTCGCCCAAAGGTTAAGAACTCGCACCGACGGGTGACTAAAAGCCGTTGCAGCTACCTGGACGAAGTACTCAGCAAGAGTGGCATCATCCCAGTCACCCGTACGATAGATGCCTTCTATTTCTCCTTTGATAATCCCAAATTCTGTAATGTGAATCTTTACGTCACTGTCTTTGTACTGCTCGAATGTATCGAACATTTCTTTAGGGCTTGCCCACAAGTGACGTGGTTTATGCGCGTGCATCGAGACGAAGTTAATTCCGGGGTAACGCGACGTTACCTCCTCAACGCTGGGCAAACGGTTTTCTTTGTTGAACGACCAACAGTCGCACACACCGAGTTCAACTTCTGGAAACTCTTTTCGAAGTGTTTTGAATAGTTCGGTCTGATCACAGAAAACTTTCGCTCTCTGGATGTGAGTATGCCAGTCTTCATTAAAAACCTGAAAGAAGTTCACCTCGTCCTGATACCGATTGAGAACAGCCCTGCAGTTCGCTAGTTGGCTCGCTGCCTTCTCAGCATCTGTCTGCAAAGAGGTGAACCATTCTGGATGGTATCCCGAAAGAAAATGCCACTCGATACCGATTTCATTGGCATCACAATATTCAGCCATGGAATCAATTTTCGAGAAGTCATACACCCCTAGATCGGGCGCGTAGTTTTTCCATTTCGTAAGATTCTCCGGACAAGTAAAGTGAAAAAGACTGTTCAGAAGGTGTCGGTTTCTCGAATTTTTTTCTGTTGCCAGATTGCAGTGGCCGAAAAGAAACTCAAGCTTCTGCAATTCAGCAGAAACTCGGCATGTTTGTAACGGAGTACCAGCACTCGAAACAATCTTTAAATGTATTTCATCCTTACGTTCTCTTTCCATACTTGGGATGACGACCTCGCTGATGAACTCATCGTCATTATTAAAAAAAGCTGTAACTGCCGGGTGCAGTGGGAGATCTTTCTGCAATGCCAAAAGTCTATTTTCCCCCCGGGCAGGCCAGCTAAGCAACGGAAACAGAGCGAACAGGATGACACACCTAGCACCGAATACATAAAAACATTGACTCATCCGAAACATAATCATGAAAAGCCTTTTTCAGAAAAATTTTAACAAAGCCAGAGACCCATGATTTCAAAAAACAGCAAGGGCATCAGGACGCAAAATTTCAATGTTCAAAAGAGGAGTAATTTCTTGACATTTTTTTAAAATGAATGTAATCACAGCACACACCGGGATGGAACACTTCGTGTGGTTTGCATTATTACCGAACGGAAAGCTTTCCAATAAGAAATGACGTTGTATCCGCATTAAGAATATCTGGTGCA
>JABHNP010000147.1 GCA_018694455.1 Planctomycetaceae bacterium
ACTCGGCAAATTCGGTTGCAGGGATCATGTGCATCAGCGGGGTGCTACCCAGAAGCCATCGGATTTGCTGCTTCGGGTAAAGTCGATTTGTCTCGTTTCGTGAGTCGTGTCGGGCCACTTGTCGAAGGAGCCGGCTGGTTTGAACGACTGCATAAGCGTGAACCAGGCCTTCTTAAAGTCGTTTTGCAGCCCACTGAACTCGAGTAAGGAATATGTCTATGTCACTCTTTGGTCTTACAGGTCGCCGTGCACTTGTTTCGGGAGCAAGCCGTGGGCTGGGGTTACAGATGGCAGGCGCACTCGCTCGGGCTGGAGCGGATTTGGTGATTACGGCGAGAGACGTTGCATCACTTGAAGAACCACGTCGGGAACTCGAAACATACGGACATCAGGTCGATGTTGTAGCGCTTGATCTGCAATACGAAGACAGTATCTGCGAGGCCGTTGAAAAAGCCACTGCGTCTGGGTCCGTGGATATCTTGCTGAATAATGCAGGGTGTAACATCCGAAAACCCGCAATGGATGTGCGATGGAAAGATTGGAACACGATACTCGATACAAATCTGCGTGGCATGTTTTTCATGACGCAATGTGTTGTGCGGTCGATGCTGCTACGGAAGAGTGGTCGGGTGATCAATATTGGGAGTGTGACAAGTGTGTTTGGGTACGCTGGCCTTGGGCCGTATTGTGCGAGCCGTGGCGGTGTGAAACAGTTGACTATGAGTATGGCTGATGAGTTTGGTCCACATGGTATTACAGTCAACTGCCTTGCGCCGGGTTGGTTTCGGACGGCTCAGAATGATGTGCTTTACCAAGATGAGGAGTGGCTCGACTACTTAGTTGACCGTATTCCGTTACGAAGGCCTGGTAAGGCCGAAGACCTTGATGGGGCTGTCGTATTTCTCGCATCTGATGCGAGCAACTACATTACTGGACAAACACTTTTGGTCGACGGTGGAATTTCAACAGGTGCCACCCGAGCCATGCCGAAAGGCGTCGAATAGGATGTTGGTCATTTCTTGCCGATGTTGATTGTCTGGCAGGCTTGTCTGGCGATCTGCCCGCTTATGGTTTTTATGAAACTGTCCTGTACGTGCAGTTGGTCGACGTTTTGGTAAGAAGATGTCCTAATTGGTCTGGCTATGCCGACCAGACGCTCGCAGGTGGGTTCGTCCTGCCGTCACGATATATGGAACACGGTAGGTTTAGGGGGTATCTTTAGGGGCAGTCCTCGTCGCCACTCATTTATGTTAACTGTGCTTATGTCAACGTATCTTAAGAAGGTTTTGCTCATTTGTTTGTTAGCAATCACCATGTTGTTATGCAATTCTCATTGGATTTGTGCTACTGAGCCCCAGGCGGAGGTGACGACTACAAATCGTATCGAGTTACCGAGATCACAACTGGAGCTACCGCCACCCCCTCCGGTGCCTCATCCGCTTGAGCCTGCTATGCAGCTGGCTGGTGAGTCATATGTATTTCTTCGAGATCAGGTGTCTGATTACTCGTGTAGCATTGTGAAGCAGGAAAGAATCGATGGTCGACTTAAGCCGATGGAGTTTATAAGTGCAAAGGTTCGTCATCAAAGAGTTGTCAACAGCCGCCAGTCCCAGCGAGCTTCAATCTATCTCCGCTTTCTCGGGCCTGAAGACATGGTAGATCGAGAAGTGTTGTGGGTTGAAGGAACCAACGGTGGGAAGATGGTTGTGCGTCGGGGCGGAACACGTTTCCAGTATTTAACTCTAGAACTTGATCCTGCAGGTGATGCAGCACTTCAATACAGTCGATATCCTACAAGTGAGAGTGGTATGATCAATATGGTCCGTAAGCTCATTGATGTTGGTACTGCCGACATGCAGTACGGAGAGTGTGAAGTCCAGATATTCGAGGACGTGAAAGTCGATAACCGTCCTTGCAAGTGTGTGCAGGTTGTGCATCCGCAACGACGTTCTGTCTTTCTTTTCAACATTGTCCGAATCTTCATCGATGATGAAGTTCCAATACCAGTTCGATATGAGGCCTATGATTGGCCGGCCTCTGATTCAGATCCGCCACCCTTGATCGAAGAATATACCTTCCGGAACATTCGCCTGAATGTTGGCTTCTCGGACTCTGAGTTTCAGCGGAGCTATAGCGAATATAAATTTCGTCCTCGCTGAGGCTGCCTGATAGAGTCCCCAAATGGTGTAGTTGGCATTTATGTTTCGTGAAGATGTGCTGGAAATTATATTTGCCGCGGGAAATAGATTACGGCAGGCATGGTTGCAACTGTTTGTTGCAGACCTGCTTTTTAAACTGATCACGTTTGTTGCTCTGGTTCCATTGGTCGTGGGGATGTTGCACGTTCTCCTTTGGGTTACGGAACGGGGAACACTTACGGACGTCGACGTCGTGTTATTCTTGCTTACACCAGAGGGTGCAGTAGGTATGCTTCTGGTAGCCGCTGCCTGGTTAGGTATTACAGCAATCGAACAGGCGACACTGCTCTCGCTGCTTGTTGTTGGAGAAGGTGGGGGGGGGAGTGTTCTTACGGCAACGCGTTGGGCTTTTCGGAACAGCGCAACAGTAGTCAACCTTATGTGCCGCCTAGTGTGCTGGGTTGTGGCTGTGAGTGCGCCCGGAGTCGTTGGTGCTGGGCTTGTAGCATGGTGTTTGTTGGGGAAACACGACATTAATTTCTATCTCACTGAAAAGCCTCCAGAATTTGTATTCGTAGTTGGTGTTGGAGTTTTGCTTGTTGCTGGGCTCACAGCGGTCTTGCTTCGTCTTTTTTCGGGTTGGTTTCTGGCGGTTCCACTTCTGATATTTGAAGGAGTGAGCCCGCGTAATGCACTTGCCAGCAGTTGGGAGCGGCTCTCAGGAAGTCATTGGGTGGTACTTGTAGTTCTAGGCAGTTGGATCGCAACTGTTCTCCTCATTACGGGCGTAGGCACTGCGTGCCTTGTTTATGCCGCAGGATTGGTTGTGCCGTTGGCAAGCCACACGTTGCCCGGAGCCATTTTTGCTATAGGACTCACAACGCTGCTTTGGGCAGGTATGAATCTTGTGATTCAATTGTTTGCTGCTGTCATATTTTCTTTGCTGTTATATAGCACGTGGAAAAAATATGGTGGTGTCGTAACGAGTAATCAAAAAACATTGCTTGCATGCGTACCTGGACAGCAGTGTCAGTTTCAGAGGAATGCATGGGAGATTTTATTCGTAGCATGTATTTGTGTTGCCGCAGCAATTCTTATTGGGTCTGCGGCAGCGATGAATATTTCCTTCGACAACAGTATCGATATCATTGGGCATCGGGGGGCTGGTGGCATTGCGCCTGAGAATACACTCGCTGCTATTGAAAAAGCAATCGCTGCAGGAGCCCAATGGGTGGAAATCGATGTGCAGGAAACAATCGATGGTGAGGTAGTCGTCATCCACGATAGTGACCTGATGAAAGTCGCTGGAGTTGACCTGAAAGTATGGGAGGCAACTAAAGATCAGATAACATCCGTTGATATCGGAAGTTCATTTGACCCGCAGTTTCATGCTGAGCGAGTCCCAACTCTTAAAGAGGTTTTAGGTATCTGCAAAGGACGGATAGGAATTATTATTGAATTAAAATCATATGGGCATGGTCAGATGCTCGAGCAACGGGTGATTGACCTTGTGGAAGCTGCAGAGAGTGAACGTGAAGTGCAGTGTATGTCCTTGAGCACAGATGTTGTTGCTCGATTGAAAGAGTTGCGGCCAGACTGGTCAGCGGGGCTGTTGTTGTCACTGGCAGTCGGTGATGTAAAAAATATTAAGGGGAATTTTTTAGCAGTAAATGCACGATTCGCAAATCGCCACATGGTTGAAAGTGCACATGACGCTGGAAAGCTTTTATATGCATGGACCTGCAATGACCCGGTATCAGTCTCAAGTCTTATTGGGCGTGGTGTTGATGGTGTCATCACCGACTTCCCAGGAATGGCCCAGCAGGTGCTTGAGCAGCGTGCTGAATTGAGCCTTGTGCAGCGGCTGTGTGTCGAATTAGCTGAGACTCTTGAGGTGCAGCCGAGGATCGTTCAGCAGTAGCTTTACTGATGGTCATTCTGGAGATTCATGGTCCAGTGCTGCACGAATGTTTTCACGAGCGTTTCGCCACCGACTTTTGATAGTCCTCACGGAGCACCCAACAAGACGCGATACTGTTTTCTGGTCGGCCCCAAGATACCAGACCAATTGAAAAACTTCTCGTTGCTCGGCGGGTAATTTTTCGATTGCTTGATGAAAGCGACTCCAGCGGTCAATCGTGGTTTCCGTATCACGGTGTTTGTCTTGGGGGTGATGAGAGTTTGAGTGGTCATCAATGGCATAGATGCCAGTGGCATGGTTGGCACCAAAAGACATCGGCCCAGTATGATGGCGAGCCAGATCAATCAGTTCTCTATGAATCTGTGTTGCTGCCAACGCAAATATTTCCCGAGGTGTTTCAAGTGATATCTGACCGAGGCATCGGTACAGCCGCAGGCTAGCGTTCTGGAAGACATCGTCTGTGTCTTCCCACCTTTTGACAGTAGGGTAGCCCCGCAGCATTCTTCGCGTGAGGAGGCGTAGTCTTTCACTGCACAGCTCAAGGATGCGTGCGCGAGCAGTGTCGTCACCAGCTGCCAGATCACGAAAACAGGCCTCAACATTTTGAGGAAGGGTATGGTCATTCATGGTGTCGTCTAAATTATGTGCCTTCCCATCCCGATCGATTTTTCTAGTATACCACGCTGATAATTCTTCCTGATTGCGTTTCTTCTGCAAATCTTGCCCCTGTTAGCTGTTGATCTCGCTTTAAGTAATAGAGGCGGATGTCGAATACCGCTGGAATAATTTTCCATATTGGTGGACAGTCGTAATGCAGAAATCATCTGACTGGGAAGAATGCCAGGGTATTCAGTCAGCGGCAGAATTGCTTGGGCTTGATAGTGTATGTGAAGAAGCGATTACGTCGGCACAGGTGGTGCTTGCTGCCCACATTAAACTTCGGAAATTGCGTCGTGATTTAAGCGTCGCACTTGTGAATGTGCATCCATCAAAACATTTGAAGTCCAGATCGAATACTAGTTCAGGTCTTCAGCCAACAAGTGTTTGGCAGGAGATTCGGCGTGTTCAGGCAGCGCGAGATAGCTTGCTTTCGTTACAGAAGAACATTCATGCGGATAGAGTCACTGGCTAATTCAGGAATTAGTCAGACCGAATAGTTCATTTCAGTCGAGTGACGCGGTACAACACAAGTATGAGTGTTGAGCGTAAACAAGACCTGGTCGATGATGTCTTGACTGGTCATGATGAAACGTTTGGTTTACGTGAAGACCAAGAGCAGTCTGTGCCGTTTGGAATTGATGCAGGTGCTGATATTGGTGGAGCCACGATCGTGCGACAACTTGCGGCTGGTGGTATGGGGCAGGTGTACGAAGCACGTCAGCATGCGCCGACTCGCCGGGTTGCGGTCAAATTTCTTCGGGGGTACGGAGACAGTGCTGCGAGGCGACGACTCCTTGAAGAAGCAGTATTACTTGCACGTGTGAAACACGTGAATATTGCTCACGTCTACACTGTTGGGAACTACAGGCTCCATGGTCAGACCTATCAGTGGATCATGATGGAGCTAGTTGAGAATGCATGCTCTATTTCCGAGTATGCAAAAAGAATGAATCTGTCGTTGGTGCAACGAGGTCGCCTTGTCCTGAATGCTATTGAGGCCATTGCTGCTGCCCATTCGAAAGGGATCATTCACCTTGATATCAAGTCGACGAATATTCTTGTCGCAGGTGATGGAAGCGTCAAAGTTATCGACTTTGGGATTGGACGGACGCTTACGGAATTGCATAATAACGAGCATGTTGTCGGTGAAATACGTGGGACACCAGCCTGTATGAGTCCGGAGCAGCGGGCAGGTCTTGATGAACGTATCGATGCTCGCTCGGATATCTATGGTATGGGCTTGCTGTGTACCGAACTGTTTACTGAGAACTCTCGCGTGAGAGTGAGCAAGCAAAGCAACGCTGGTATATCTGAAGGGGGCATGCATGATGTTGCTTTATGCAAAGAAACGCTGCTTCAGCAAGGCACAAAGAATATCTCACGAGCAGCAGTAGAAGATCTTTGTGCCGTTCTTGCTCGATGTGTCGAACCGTGTCCTGACAGCCGTTTTTCCACAATGGTTGAAGTCAGAAACGAGCTTATTCGCTGGCTCGACGGGAAGCCTGTTGTCTGTCGGCAGCCGAGTTCCTTTGAGGTGAGTTGCCGTTTCATTGCTCGACAGAAAGTTGTGGCTGCTTGTGTCTTGCTATTTATCGCAACACTTATTTCCGCAGGGTGCGCTGTTGGGTGGTTTGCAATTAGTGCTGTAGCATCTCAGCAGGAAGCTATTGAAGCAGCGAATGTGGCTCATGGAACACTTGCTGGTTCCTTGCTTCGCCAGGCATTTTCTGCCGAACGGGAACATCATATAAGACTCTCAAGAGACTTGTTGAGTCAAAGAGATGACGTTCTCGTTCGACTCGACGGTCAAGTGCCACTGGCTGTGGTGGAAAGTAAGAGTCTCGCTATTCGTGCATTGCGTGCACAGCTCGATGAGGCATGTTCTGTATGGCACAGTCAGGGTGAATCGATCACTGCTGTAGCAGTCAATTCCACAGCGGACATGGCATTAACGGCAAGTCAGGATGGGCGGCTTTGTGTTTTCACGGTGGAATCGGGCCATTTGAATCAGCTTCCCAATTTTTGTTACGAGGCGGGAAGTCGTCCGTGGACTGTTGCGTTGTGCGCGGATGGCCAGGTTGCCGTTGTGGGATGTGATAATGGAACTATTCATGTTGTGGATGTAAAAACAGGAGAAGCCATTGGTATTTGTTCTGACAGCAAAGGTCCTGTATACGGGGTAGTCGCACTACCGTCTGAAGGAGGGTTTCTCAGTGCTGGACGAGATGGAGTCCTTCGTCAGTGGCCTCTTCGCGGCCCATTTGAGCCGACAGTTCTCGCATCTTTCAAGACGACAGTCTATGGCATTGATCAGTCGCAGGATGGCATGAAGATTGCGATTGGTCTGCGAGATAGTACCGTACGCGTATGGCACCGGAAGACCGGTCGACAACAGGTTCTTCATGGTCATGAACAACGTGTTTTTTCCGTAAGTTTTTCTGATGATGGGCAATCTGTTGCTTCGGCATCAGAAGATCAGACGGTCAGGATCTGGAACCTCGAAGCGTCTACTGAACAGGCCTGCTTGCATCATCCGACTCGTGTAAATGCTGTTCATTTCAGTGGCATTGATCAAGTAGCTAGTGCGACTGCTGATCAGGTGCTTCGTATCTGGAACTTGAATAGTACGAGACCACCAAGAAGTCTACATGGGCATGAGGGAGATATCTGGTCGCTGGACTTTTTCGGAAGGAATCGGCTTGTCACCGGATCAGCAGATGGAACCGTGCGATTATGGAGAGATGCTGCTGATGCGCAACCACGTTTCACAATTGATGCTCGAGTTCGAACAACAAGTCTGTCACCGGATGGAAGGTTTCTCGCAGCGGGTACTAGTCTCGGTATGGTGAGGGTCTGGGATACAAAAGAAGGTCGGGCATGTGTTGATCAGAAGATAAGCACATCGTCAATCAACAATATCTGTTGGCATCCGCAGTGTGCAGAGATCGCTGTTGCCGGCAGTGATGGTACTGTCAGTCTGTGGACATTTGATGATATTTTTGATAGTCAAAAAGAAAAATATGATCTGCATGCGGTCGCAAATTTCCAGCATGACGAGACGATGACCAAGCATCGTCGTCGAGTATTCTCAGTCAGCTATGCGAAATCGGGTGATGTTCTTGCATCAGCTGGTGAGGACGGAAGCGCACGGTTGTGGCACAGAGGGAAGAATGAGCAAGGCAGTATCATTCGGCATCCGGGGCGAGTTTTTTGTGTTGCGTTTTCAGCTGATGGTGAGAACCCTATTTTGGCTACAGGCTGTGAGGACGGCGTGGTCAGAGTCTTTAATAGCTCGGGCACACTCATCCAGAGCTTTGATGAACATCAAGGTCAGGTGAATGCGATTGTTTGGAATCAAAATGCTGAGCTCTCATGGAACCTTGCGTCTGCGAGTGCGGATGGCACAGTGCGTCTCTGGCGGCTGCCTGAAGTACTGTGGGAAGGGGAACCTTTTCTAGCTGAAAGTCTTGCAGTTCTTCAGTCTGGTGGAACAAAAATCTGGTCGCTCGACTCTGTACCAGACGAACCCTTACTCATAGCAGGTACGGAAAATGGGAAAGTCATTCTCTGGTCTGGCGGAGCGGCGATGCCACTGGGAACTCTCGACGGCCATCATGCACCGGTTTGGAGTGTATCGGTTGGCCCTGCTGGTAGCCAACTCTGGACTGGTGGTTGGGATGGCACGGTGCGTCGCTGGGATGTCTCAAATGCAGAGTGGATGCAATCTGGTTATGCGGTCCACCGCTGACTCAGTGTGAACCAGCAAGAACCTTGCTGAGTGTCTCCTGCAGCACGGCACCACTACGCTTCAACGCCTGTATCTCTTTTGGCCAGAGTTCGATCTCGAGCGGCCGTTCTGCTCCATCACGCCCAACAACAGTTGGGACAGATATCGCGACATCGCGAAGGCCGTAGCAACCTCGCTGAACTGACGATACCGGGAGAATACGTTTACTGTCGAGGGCTATGGCATGTACGACCTCAGCAATTGAGACACCAACAGCATATCCCGCCCCCGTTTTCTTTTTGATCATCTCAGCGCCGGAAGTTTTCGCACGGATGAACGTGTCCTGACAAAGTTTCTGTGTGTAGCCAGGAAATTTCTCCAACGGAAGTCCGCCAATACTGGCACTTGACCAGATCGGTACCATGCTGTCGCCATGCTCACCTAGAATAATTGCTGAGACTTGTGTCGCGGGTGCCTTTAGGTTGAGGGCAAGCAGGCTTCGGAATCGAAGCGTGTCGAGAAGTGTTCCGAGCCCGATAACGTGGCCTTCAGGAAGTCCAAGTTCTTCTGCGGCGAGATAGGTCAAGATATCAACGGGGTTACTTACAACCAGTACCGTCGCATCAGGCTTCATTCCTGCATTTTTAATGGATGCGAGAATTTTTTTGAACAGTTCGACGTTTCTATTGATCAGCGCAAGTCGGCTTTCGTCTGGTTTTCGACGGAGCCCAGCAGTGATGCATATTAGGTCGGCATCCGCAAGATCCTCGTACTCACCAGCGGTTATGACCTGATCAGCAATCGCAGGTGCTCCATGCATCATATCGAGTGCCTGGCCATCAGCGAGATCAGCATTAACATCAACAATGACAATTTCATGAACAATGCCACCAAGCTGGAGCGCAAATCCTGCTGATGCACCAACAATACCACCACCACCGATAATCCCGACTTTCATGTTGTATCCTTCTTCCTAAATGTATGTAATCCTGTGGTGGATGCTCTGAGGCAATGAGTGTCTAGGCACTCAAGCCGAGTTCCTTGCAGACCTGTTCAGTGACAGCTTTCACGACAGCCTCATAGTCGACAGGCTGATTCGATGCTTGAGGAGTATTCATAGCAGGAGGTGGATCAAATGCAGTTCTGTTGACTCCAGTATTCCCCCAGCTTGTTCGGAATACATCGTTCGCACAGATGTCACAGTCCTCCATTCCTTTGTCGAGTCGAGGGTCCTTGAATCCCCATTGCTGTTTTAGTGCGAGTAATTCTTGTGTTTCATTCTTGGACAGATAAGTAACACGGCCGAGGTCTTTCGCAAGCATGAGGATCTTGCAGTAGGCGTCAAGAATTTCAGTCCACCAGTAGGCTTTTTCAACGGTTTCACCAAAGCTTACGGTGCCATGGTTTGCAAGAATGACAACATTCGAATCTTTGACAAACGGTCGAACGGTATCAGCAAACTTCTGATTTCCAGGTGTTTCATATTTCGTAATTGGAATATCACCGAGAAAAACTTCTACCTCTGGCAAAACGCATTGAGGAATAGGCTCACGGGCGACAGCAAATGCCGTCGCGTGCGGAGGATGACAGTGAACGACAGAATTTACATCGGGTCGATCTTTCATGATCGTTAAATGAAGCAGGATTTCACTTGAACGTTTCCGCTGGCCAGCAACTTGATTTCCTTCCATATCAACAATGCAGAGGTCAGAGGGCTTCATGAAGCCTTTTGAAATTTGCGTCGGAGTACACAAGACCTCTTTGTCATTAAGACGGAATGAGATATTGCCATCATTCCCTGCGGCAAAACCTTTGTTATAAATTCGGCGACCAATGTCGCAGATTTCTTCCTTCAAGCTTGCAAGAGATCTGTCTGTTGTGGTGATTGCCATCTAATACTCCTCGTAAGTTCACTCGTTATTGTCTGATGTTTGTTTTAAAAGTAAGGTGCGCCGGTCAGCGAAGAATGCTGCATTGCGATCATTACTCAAGTATTCCCTGTGTTTTGGGTTGCGGTCGGTTCAGTGATTATTCTGCTTTCAGGATTCGGTCGGTTTAGGACGGTCGATCTGATCAATCAGGGCAGAGATGTAGGCATCGATAGGCTTGCCTTCGGGTTGAAACGGTTGTGCGGCTTCACCTCCCTCGCTGAATGCGATGAGCTGACCGTTACCCGCTCCCAACTCATCCCATGCAATGATCGCTTCGGTGGGTCCATCTTCGTTGTCCAGGTCTTCTGCACGCAGAGGCACTACGAGTCGTAGAAGCCCGCCCTTCATTGTCGGGTGAGCTTCGGTGAGGGTGACACAGCCAATTGTGCGGCCAATTCTCATGGTTGTTATTTGTCCGAATGCGTGATAGGTGTTCTATGAATCTGTACAGCTACAACTGCGTCGATCTTTTCTGGGCTGCGAGGTTGTAAGTATCTGGGGCGTGTTTTCGGCTGGGTGATGAGCAAATGACTTTGCGATCTGTGTGAGGCTACCGACCGAAAAGTCCCTTGGGTCGAGGATGAGGATATTGGCAGCACATGCGGCACTACTGGTTTTGAGAGTTGTGCTGTCTGTCGCAGTCACTGCTCGAATCGATGAAAATCTATTTGCTGCGATACACGCGACCACGGTATTTTCGCTAAAAAGAATACAGCGGGCCGCGTCTCGGCCGGTGTGGTCGGCAAGCGCTTCAAGCGTAGTTACAAGTCCTGCGGTTGGCAGTTGTTGGCTTGCCGGAACTGCTCTGCGCACAGCTCCAGTCGCGCCTGAAACGTTTCTTTTACAATCGGCTTGCGCAAGAATAAGTTGACGATCCGAGGGCTGTTGCGGCTTGGATTGTGCAGTAATGAGCTCAATTCCTCGATCCCTCGCGATGTCGCGTGCAGACGGTGTTATGACAGCTTTGTCTACTATGTAAGCAACTTTGGTACCACGGGCAAGGTTTACAATAGTTTTTGCAGCGACGACGCGATCAGCAAGGGTTGCTGTTGGTGTGTTCTGCTTGTCCGTGGATACCTGTCCTTGTGTCGATACCTGTTCCTGTGTCGATACTTGGGGCTTGGTTTCAGTACGAATTCGTCTTAGCACTTCGGTGACGAGGTGGGCGATATCGTCGGAAGAAATAGGTTTTTGTATTGGCATAATGTCGTAATTAATCTGTTGGTTCGTCAATCAGTGCAATGGTGCTCCAGCGGGCTGGCGTGCGTTTGCTGTTGAGCACTTCCCGCATCAGACGGCCGTCGCTCGTGATAACAACGCGGTCCGCTAGACCGGCGGCGACCGTGTCGATCGCTATCTGCGGATCACCATCGAATCCTTCTCCATCAGCAAGAAGAGGTTGAACAAGCAATAGCTTCGCTCCCACGAGAGACTCGTGTTTGAAGCTGCTGGTTACGGTTCCAATGACTTGTGCTACTTGCATGGGACAGTGTTGGTGATAAAGGAAGGTTCTGAACAAAAGACAAAGTGGTGAGGTAGTTTGAGTTATTGAGGGCTGCCTAGCACACGGAGATCGTCCACGAGTGTGCAGCGACGTTGTCGGGTAAAGGTGAGAGGAGTCGTCACTCCTTCGCCTGTAGGTGTGGCTATTGAAAATGAAAGATAACCCTCGCCACCTAATCCTAGGCCTGCAACACTTGGTCCATTTTTGACAAATAAGGTGGTGTCGAGGAGTCGGCCCATTCGTGTCATATTCCGAACATTCTGGGAATGGATAATGGCCGTGTGTCTGAAGCCATGTTCACTTTCATATGCTCGTTGAATAGCTTCATCAGCAGTTGGGCAACGAACGAATGGAAGAAACGGCATCATCTGCTCAACAGGAACAAATGGGTTTGTGATGTCAGTTTCTCCGAACACGAGCTCAAGCCCCTCGCGGCCAGATGCACCAGCAGCCTCTGCGAGTAAGGAAGCACTCTTTCCAAGAAGTTCTTTCGCCGGTGCAGGGTGGCGGTGGTTACCTTCACCGACCATTACTATGGCGGTTTCCGTGAGGCGAGCCACCTGCGTTTGATTGAGTCGTAATGCTCCAGCTCGCTCCATTGCAGACATCATTGCGTCGAATACTGAATCAACAACAAAGACCTGTTTTTCGCCAATGCACAATAAGTTGTTGTCGTACGCGGCACCGGCAATGATGGATTGGGCTGCATTGTGGAGATCCGCTGTTTCATCAACAACAACAGGTGGATTTCCGGGGCCGGCAACGATTGCACGCTTGCTTGACTGTAATGCAGCTCGTGCAACAGCTGGACCTCCGGTCACACAGATAAGTTTGACCCCACGGTGATTGAACAGAGAATTGGCGGTCTCAAGCGTTGGCTCAGCTACGAGACTGATCAGATTATCAACACCGAGGTCGCGTTGTATTGCCTGGTTGAATCGGCGAACGCCCTCTGCTGCTATCTGGCGACCGCTTGGGTGTGGATTCACAACGACAGTGTTACCTGATGCAATCATGTTTATTGCATTGCAGGCAATTGTCGGCAGAGAATGAGTCACAG
>JABHNP010000363.1 GCA_018694455.1 Planctomycetaceae bacterium
GATAATGAAAAGTGGTGGCCCAGTGTCCGGAGGTGATGCTAGCTGCCTTCGGAAGCGGGCTTTACAAAGCGACTCGGCTGTTGAGTTGAAGCATGAGGCAGCTGAAATTGTGCCAAGAAGGCCGAGGCGGCTCGGTGCAATTTTCCAATGATTCTGACGCACTAGGTCAAACCACACCCGCATTGGCATGCCGTGCCAGAATCGAGGGCTCCACCAGGGATAGCTATGAAAGTCTTTTTTTGACGCTTGTTGGTTCAGGTTTTTTTTCATTACAACATGTTGGATATGGAGGGTGCGAGGCTATCGTATGATCAAATTACAGCGTGGTACACGCTTGAGGTGATATAAGGCAATGCAGTTAGCGTGCATTCTGTTGGGCTGGAGTCTTCGCTGTATGGTGGACTTCTAGTGGCTCTGCATTTCCTATTTGAGGGATGGCATTGTTGCCTTTCACAGAGTGGTGATGGTGTGCAGCAAACTGGTTTGGGGACAGGGCTTGCTGAAGAATCGGCGTAAGATCCGTGACCAGCGTGTGACCGCTTCGTCGGCAGATTTCTTTATCTCCCGTGCCGACAATCAAAATTGTTGGGAATTGGGAAACATTATACTGTCTACATGTTTCTGAGTGTCTGTCTGCATCAACTTGGACACAGACAAAGCCATCGGTGAGAGAGACAATTGATGGGTCGCTGAGCGTCTGTTGGGTAAGAGCTATTGACCATCGGCACCAAGCCGCTCGGAAGACAATTAGTAGTGGCTTGTTGGCTACGCTGGCCAGTCGCAAGCCAGCGTCACAATTCTCAATAAAAGAGATTCTGGCTGCTCCTAACTGTCCGTCCCGAGAATCACTCTGTTCGATGCGGTTGGTCACAGGCTTTGGCCAGTGGTGATGAATTGACTGGGTTGAATTGACTGTTTCATCTCGAACATCACAGCCGGAGACGAAGGCTAGTATCGCAGCTAGTTGGAAGAGGCGAAGGTAATGAAACAGGGCCATGTGGGCAGTCCAGAACGGGATCGGGGCTACACTATTGCAGCTGAAATTCGATTTTTAAGTCATAGCTCTTAGTTCCTTCGGCACAGCGCGGACTATCTGTTTGTTGTCCTTACCCTGGAACGAATGATCGTCCTAAACCCTCCTACTTGCCAAGTTTCCATAGGGCTCTTGATTGCTTGGCAGAATTGAAAGGCGTTGTGCCTGCAGATAAGAAATCTCTAAGGTCTTGATGGATTGAGAGCGGCATTCTTAATCTCTGGCTCAAGGAGCCAATTCTTTACAACGGACTCGAGACAATCGTGCCAAGCAATCACAGACGAAAATGGTTCGTGCCAGTTGTGTTGGTTGTAGCGACGTCGTCTGCCGGGTGTCGGCTTGTGCCTCGGAATGGTCCTGCTCCGGAGCAAGTCGCCGAAGCAAGGCGATTGAGTAATCTTGGGTTGTCAGCGAGTGATGCTGGTGATCTTTTGAAAGCCGAAGGTCTGCTAGAGCAAGCTGTGGATCACTGTCCAACAGATGTTGACTCTCGCAAGCACTACGCAGGCGTTCTGTGGGACCGTGGAGAAAAAATGGAGGCCGTCCATCAAATCGGAAAAGCACTTTCGTTGTCTCCTGGAGATATTGATTTATGTCTTGAAGGTGGGGCGATGTATCTCCAGCTTGGGCTTCTTGATGATGCAGAACGACTAGCCAATGAAGCAGTCGCTACAGCTCCACGATCCTCCGAAGCGTGGCAGTTGCTTGGTCAGGTAAATCTTGCTCGTGGAAAGCCAGTCGATGCCCTTGCCAACTTTCAGCACTCACTGGCGTTTCATCCAGATAGTCGCGAAGTTCTGCGTAAAACTGCTGAAGTCTATCGTCAACTTGATCGGCCAAAGCGGGCTTTGGCGACGCTTGCAATTCTCGAGGAGACGTACGGTCCGAACCAAGTGCCATCGGATGTCCTTGCCTTGGAGGGCTTGGCTCAGGAGTCACTTGGCCGCCGGGAAGATGCTGTCGAAAGTTATCGGGCGGCAATTTCAAAAGGAGATGCACCACCAGAAACAGTCGATCGATTGGCAGCTCTTGAATCCGAAGACAGAGTTGCCACGAGACGTTGACCTCGCAAAAGTCGCATTGCTACGCACATAAGCCTGTGAAGCCTTATGCATCACCGGCTGAACTTCGGCCAGTAAGAACATCGAACGCACCAATTGCTGGAACAAGTAATGCGACTGTTGTAAAGCCATAAGCAACAGCTACGACAAGAAGTACCTGAAGCGTGTTGCCCTGGAGAAACCCGGTGATTCCAACAAAGGTAAGCGCTGGCAAAATAGCAGATGCCCAACCAATTGCAGGTGACGGATTACGAGCCGACAGCGCTGCGTAGAGCCCAATACCTCCGCCGACAATGACGGCCAGAAACGGGGCAAGCTGTAATTCGAAACTTGCTCCAAACGCAACCATGATTCGCATCGCAGTTGCGACTCCGATGAAGAGAAAAGCAATTGTTCCTAAGCCAATTCCGATTGCACGTCGGGACGAGGGGTAGGAAAGACCGATATGGATTCCCAGGACAGCAGCAAAGAACAAGAGGATTCCAGTGCCAAGGAAGAGGTAGATGCCATTCTCAACTGAGGCAATTCCACTTGCTACAAGCGCAACACATAACAGTAGTGGTAGAACCACAACTTCACGAGCAACAGCAATGGCTCCGAAGAGCTTTCCCCAAATAAACTCTTTTGGTTCAAGGTCGCTGACAAGTAAGAGGTCGAGCGAGCCACGATCTCGTTCAGTTGTAATACTGGTTACAGCAAGTGCTGTAACGGCAAGCAAGCTGGCTAACGCCATAGGAATAACTGCAACTGCTACAGCGAAACGATCTGGGTTTTCGGCACGAGCTTCAGACACGATGCCGGCAACTGCTGCAGTAAAGAGAAGGAGCCACGCTACTCTTACAATAACAATTGTCCGTCCGTATGCATTGGTGCATACTTCGCGCCAGAGTATGGGATTCTTCCAGATGTCTCTCGTTGGACGGCTTTCTGGTGAGCCGGTGGTCCCTTGAGCCTGTGCGGCTCGACGAGCGTCTCGGGCCATGTTCCAGCTTCTTACTCTTCGGATCGCAACCAGATTGGTCCCTAGAATGACGAGTCCGCAGAGGCTTAGGAACGAACCGAGATTTCCTCCGGCAGGAGAAAGTGCTGCAAACATAGCTCGGGCTGGAGAAATTTGTTCTCCAACAAGAGGGCCAAACCAGCGTGTAGCAGCCTCACCGATCACAATCCAACCAACCAATGCAAAGGCGGTGATTGCAACAGCTTGAAATGTCGTGTCTTTCCAGAAGGCAACAGTGGTAGCAATACTTGATGCAGACAGTGCAGCGGCGGCAGTGACAATAAAGAGTCTTCCAAGCTGCATGCCCGTAACGCCGCCAAAGAGCGAGGCAATTCCAAAGACTGGAATCGCTGAGAGTAACATTAAAACGACTCGGAGGAGGCTTGCTGCGAGTTTCCCAAGTACAAGTTCTCGTTCACTCAGGCGGCTGAGAAGCAGCAGTTCAAGAGTGCGACGATCTTTTTCTACACTCACAGCTATGGCCGCGGTCATAGCTGCCGCAAGAACAGCCAGAGAAAGTTGAAGAGGAGCAAGCGTTCTCAGAAGTGTCGCACCGAATCTGGCAGTGTCGCCAGGTGAGGTAACAGCTTGGGTGCCCGTGAGAACGAGCCAGCATGTTGCGATAATTGCGAGAAGACTACCAGCGTATACCGCACGACCAATAAATAGCCCTTTTGATTTTGGTGCAAAACGCACTTCTCTTTCGAAAACGGCACCCAACAGCATGTGATCAATTCCTCTGTTTCGGTCGTATAGACTCAACAGACTCTATCAGATGTCATGCTAACAGGAAATTAGATGGTTCCTGCGGGATCTACATCCCTGTTCGTGGTGCCGTCAGAAAAGCGTTTGGAAAGTTGATCTGCTACTGTCTTCGCCAGCGGACGCGGCGATTGCGTGACGGGGGAGGCGTTTGAATTCTCTCTGGTGCAGGAGCAGGGCGGACGTTGTCGTTGTATTCTGGTGCTGTTCCAGCTGAAGGCACTGCGCGGATGGTTATGCGACCGTTGCCAATAGGTACTCCTGTTTGGGCAGGTACTCGATACGCAGTTCGTCGTTGGGCTCGTAATCTGTCACTACGGAGGGGAATGCCGGGATAGGCTTCAATCGGTGTTTCGAGGCTTGGGAGGGGGACCCGACTTCCATCACCAAAAAAAGTAAACATTTCGATGGCATTTGCGGGACGTGGGCACATGATAAACGCGACGGCCACGACAGTTATGATGCCAAGCCATTTCGGGCCACAGGCGGTGACTCCGTGCGTGTGACGTAGGAATTGAAGTGATGTAGAGCGTCGCATGTGTTGTCTCATAAGGTGATTAGTGTGTCCGCCAGAAAGAACACCTTCTATATTATGCCTTCGTTCTTCATTCATGGCTTTGAAAAGCATATAAAATAAATACGTCAGAACCAGAACAACCGGATCGACCAGATAAGTCAACCAACGCGTGCTATGCTTACTGAAATTTTTTTACTTCTACGGCTTGAGGCATTCGTTGATAACGGGCAGTTTCTTGCCCTATTATCGAGTGCAGTGGCACTTGTTTTCGTGACGCTGTCATGCTGTGCAGCATGGTTTGCCCGTGGTTCGACGGCAGTCCCTGCTGCATTGTGGAGTGCTGCAGCAGCCTTTGTCTTTGCCTTGAGTATGTTGCAGCAGGCAACCGTCGAGATTGATATCGCGGCAATGGCGATTCATCGCGTTGTGGTAGCAGCCCTGTCGGTATGTCCTGCGATGTCACTTCTGGGTGCCAAAAAGCCACAGCATGGAGTGTGGCAGTTCATTGTTGCGACGCTTGCTGCAGTGCTCGCGCTACCAACAGCATCTGCAATACTTATTCGCCCGGGATCCCTTCCGGACCTTCATATTCTTGGGCGAGTTCTCTTGCCCATTCTGGTCACAGTCGGCTGGATGAATTTCGTAGGAACTAGTCGCTCAATTGCTGCCACGCTGATTGCGGTTGGGCACATTAGCTTGATCTGGCCACTTCTGCCAGGAATTCAGCTTGAGGCGGCCTTGCCTCAAGCTGTTTTGGATCTGGCTGCGATTAGTTGCATGACGTTCGGTGGTGTTCTTGCACTGATCCAAACACTGGTTGCACTAAGCAAGAGGCGAGTTGCTCAGGCAGTCTCTGACAAATCGCTTGAAAAAAATGCGGTGTTTGAGTCACGGGTAAATAATTGTTTTGTTCCACTTCGGGAGACACTTGGGGCAGCGTGGACGCTTCGATTGATTGAGCGTTTTGATCTGTTGGCCACTCGGCGTGGCTGGCCCGTGCGACTCACTTTTAAGGGCGTCAAGTTCACACAAGATCTGCAATCTTTGAACTGGCAGCCTGATGCTGCTCGGGCCGTTGAAGCCTTGCTTCGGCGATTTGTTTCAGCAGGCTGGCTAAAACGCCACGGTTGGAACCGTTCCACGATGTAAGGGCTAGAAAGACCGTCAGAATGCGGATTCAACCCACCCTGTAGCCCCTAAATAAGAAGGGGGGTAAACTTTTTACCAGTTGGGGACGTACATCATATGTCGACCTGACACAGTATTGTTTTCTCGCGGCTGTTTAAAGCACCCGCAACCTGGAAGATCATGGAGTTACATTGATGTCCGAAGCAAGTAAAGAAGCAGCTCGTCCTGCACCAGAACCTGTCCCAGTTGACGAGACCAGCATTGCAGCAACATATGCCAACTTCTGCCGTGTCACTGGCACCCCGGAAGAACTGATTGTTGATTTTGGTCTGAATAAGCAGGTGGTTGGAAATGCGCCTGACACGATTCAATTAAATCAGCGAATTATCGTAAACTTTTTTACGGCAAAGCGTCTCGCAGGTGCACTCATGATGGCTGTTCAGCGTCATGAGCAAGCCTTCGGCGTTCTTGAAACCGATGTTCAAAAACGCGTTGTCACGCCGCCTAAGGCCTGACCCGCCCTTGGTTGGTGCAATAATCGAACAGGCGGCATCAGTGTTTATCGCAAAAGCAAAGAACACTGATGCCGCGTTTGTATTCTTTCTGAGGAAGCTTGAGCCGTATGAGTACTGTCGACCCACGGTCAGTTGAAGAGGCCCGACAACAGATTCGTGCGCTCATTAGCGAGATCGAAGAGCTTTCAAAAACAGATGCTGAAGAGGCAGATTTTTTCCGAGGTCTTCTTGAGCGAGTCATTGATGCGATGGGCGCGGTGGCTGGTCTTGTGTGGCTCACCGGGAAAGAAGGTCGTGTTGAGCCAGTTGCGCATTTGAAAATGCAGGATACTGGTCTTTCGGACAGCGAAGATGTTCAGTCTGCGCACAGTGGCATGGTGCACGGTCTAATGAACTCTCCTTCCGGGCTGTTAGTGCCACCACAGGCAGCACTAACATCACCAGATGGCAAGCCGAGTGGTGCGAATCCGTCGAGTCTCCTCGTAATTGGTGCACCAATTGATCGTGGCGAAGAACGCCAGGGGCTGATTGAAATATTTCATCAACCGAATCAATCTGATGTTGAGCGGGGTTATCTTAAATTCTTGCAGCAGGTTGCGGTTGTTGCGGGTGCCTATCTTGAAAAAAAACAGATTAAGACGCTTGATACGCAGCAGTCAGCGCTTGAGCAGGTTGATCGGTTTAGTCGCGCGCTGCACGAGTCGCTTGACCCGGTTGCGACGGCTTTCGTTCTAGCGAATGAAGCCCGGCGAATCATTGGTTGTGATCGTGTGAGCGTCCTTGTCAAGAAACACCGGAAACTGCGTCTTGAGGCGGTAAGCGGGCAAGAGTCAATTGAACGGCGGGCCTCGGCCGTGCGTGCGATTGAGTCACTTGCCAGAGTTGTCGCGAGGGCCCGTGACCCGCTGTGGCATCCGGACGCCGGGCAGGAATTACCACCTCAGATTGAAGAAGAGCTTGAAAACTATATTGATGAGTCTCACTCTACGGCGATGGCCATTTTGCCACTTGAAAAACCACGGCTCACACCAGTGGTCAAGCCCGGTGGCGTTGACGCAGTTGCGGTAGCGAAGGCTGAGTCACCTCCGAAAGAGCCACCAGATCCAATTGGCGTACTGGTGGTTGAGTGGTTTTCATCGACTACATTCGAAGGCGGCAAGAGAGCTCGTGTAGAACTTGTCGCAGAGCATGGACGAGTTGCACTTTCCAATGCCATCGATCATACAACAATGCCGCTTCACGGGCTGACCAGCCTCCTCAGTAAATCAAAGACTCTTACAACGGCACGGAATCTTCCGAAAACAGTTCTGGCTACAGTTGCTTTCATTGGTTTTATTGCTGCTTTGACACTCATTCGAGTGGACTTGCGACTCGAAGGGAAAGGCACGCTTGAACCGGTTCACAGGCGGGATGTATTTGCTGATATTGAAGGTGTTGTTGAGCAGGTCGAGGCGAATCTCAAGCATGGAGCTGCGGTCCAGGAGGGAGAGTTGCTCGCGCAGCTTCGGAATACAGATCTTGAAGTAGCGATGACAGATATTCTTGGCCGAAAGGCATCTAGTGAAGAGCAGCTTGTCGCAACCCGTCGCTCCCTCCTTGAAGACAAAGGTCTGTCAAACGATGAGAAAAACAGAATGGCAGGCCGTGCGGCACAATTGCGACGGGAGATTGAAAGCCTTGAGCAGCAGCAGCGACTGTACGAACACAAGAAAACAGATTTGGAAGTTCGCAGCCCAATTGGTGGCGTGATTGTCACCTGGCAGGTTCGAGATCGCTTGCTTTTTCGTCCAGTTGAACGAGGTCAGGTGCTCATGAGTATTGCTGACAAGACGGGTGAATGGGAGCTTGAAATTCATATGGCTGACGACCGGTTGGGTCATATCAACAAGGCACTCTCACGGGCGAAGCAAGACGACCGGAAACTGGAGGTTGATTACATTCTTGCAACTGATCCGGGGACCCGTCATTACGGTGTTGTTGAAGAAATTCATGAGCAGGCAGAGGTTCGAGGAGAGCAGGGGAATACGGTACTTGTTCGAATTACAATTGATCCGACGCGACATGAAAAAGAAGAACTTGGTGCTGGAGCCACGGTGACAGCACGGGTGAACTGCGGCGAGCACGCCTTGGGATATGTATGGTTTATGGACGTTATGGCGTTTTTTCAGACGCAGATCTTTTTCCGGCTCTGGTAAACCGGCTCTGGTAAAAAAGAGGCACAGAAGACATCAGGTGGATATTATGAAATATAGTTGCGGAGCCGTGTGTTGCGTTTTGTTGCTGAGGGTAAATTCTCTTGTAGCAGAGACACCGCA
>JABHNP010000083.1 GCA_018694455.1 Planctomycetaceae bacterium
CGTGTAGCATTTGCAACTCGTTCACAATACTGGATATCCTCTGGCCTGGTTGCACGCAGTCCTGTAATTAAGCGGTCTTTGAGAGACACTTCCGTGTTTGTTGTTTCAGGAACTTCAGCAGCTACAAAGCTAGGTAGAAGTGCGGTCAAGATACAGATAACGATTACAGCAGCCAGTCTATTCATTGGCATGAGGTGACGCTCCCTGTCTCTTCGGTATGTGTGAATGAACTTTCAAAATACACGGCATGTTTTTTCAACATGATCTTTATTGGAATCGTGCGAGAGCGTACGACTTTTTTCCAGATCGCAACACGAGAGCCGTTCTTCCTGCCAAGTCCTCAGAAGTAATATGATAGGACGAATCGGAGACCCGGATATTGTTAATGTAGGCCCCGCCTTGCTCTATCGTGCGCCGAGCTGCCGAACGGCTGGCAGCAAGTTTCGTTGATGACATCACTTCTATAAGGGGGAGGCCTTCGCCGTTGAGTGTTGCTAATGAAAATTGATGGCTTGGGACATCAGCGAAGATTTCAGTCAATGCTTCGTCGGTGAGGTTGTCAATTGCTGCACCAAAAAAAGCAGCGGTGGCTTGCTTCGCTGTTTGGAGCCCGCTGTTGCCGTGGACAAGTTGAGTCAATTCCTCTGCGAGTCGTCGCTGTGATGCTCTGCCACCGGGGTTTTCTGCCTGCTCCTGAAGGGTCGCCTGACATTCTTCCAGTGACATTTCAGTCAGTCTTAACAAGCATGTCTGTGCATCACCGTCACTGAGGTTCATCCAATATTGGTAAAATCGATAAGGGCTTGTTCTCGATGGATCCAGCCAGACTGCACCGCTCGCAGTTTTCCCCATTTTCGAACCATCAGCTTTCGTGAGCAGTGGGCATGTGATGCCGTGCAGATTCAGGCTGCGTAAACGTCGCCCAAGCTCAATGCCTGCCGTGATGTTGCCCCACTGGTCACTGCCCCCAATCTGGACGTGACAGTCGTACTTGTCCGCAAGATGAACAAAGTCCCAGGATTGGAGGAGCATGTAGCTAAATTCGGTATAAGAAAGCCCGCCTTCACGGTCGAGACGACTCTTGACCGAATCCTTGCCAAGCATCTGAGAGAGTGGGACATGCTTTCCGACATCACGAAGAAATTCGAGGTAGCTAACACCACGCATCCAATCGGCATTATTTACAATATGGATTGTTTGGTTGGTTGACTCCAAAAGACCTTTGATTTGTTCTCCAACAGCCGTAATATTTGCATTGAGCGTCTCGTGTGAGAGAAGATTTCGCTCCTCGCTCCGCCCGCTAGGGTCACCGATCATGCCTGTAGCGCCACCAATTAGTGCTATGGGTTCGTGGCCAGCAAGAGCAACCCGTCTGAGCAGAATAATTGCAACTAGGTGTCCCACATGAAGGCTGTCTGCAGTAGGGTCGAACCCGGCGTAGATTCGTCTTCTTGGTGTTGTGAGCCAGTCATGGATCGCATCGGTATCCGTGGTCTGGTGTACCAAGCCACGTTCAGTAAATTCGTTGAGAAGATTTTGAGGCATAGATCTTGTTTGTAAGTGTTTTAATTACCGCCAGATATCACCATCAGAAAAAGGGTGATTTTGATTATTAAGAGTTGGCTTTGGCAAAACTTTCAAAATTTGTTCAGCGAGCCGAACGTCGTCTTTTGAAGTGATCTTTATATTCATAGGTGATCCACGAACTACCGTAACAGCGTGTCCTGCTGCTTCAACCATCTGAGCTTCATCTGTGGCAGTTCGGTGGGTGTCTTTCGTGAAAGCTTCGGCGAGCATTGCACGACTGAAAACCTGAGGTGTTTGGGCTTCCCAAAGCTTATTTCTGTCAACTGTGTCTGTGACGCACTGATGCTCATTGATACGTTTGAGAGTGCTTACAACAGGTGTGGCCAAAATTGCTGCGCCCGTCTTGATAGATGTCGCGAACACATCTTCAATCCATCGGCTTGCCAGACAAGGACGCGCGGCATCATGAATGGCAACAAAGTCAATTTCTTCATTCAGTTTACTGACGCCGTTGTAGACGGAGTCAGCTCGCTGTTTGCCTCCTTCAGCGACCTTTATGCCCATAAATGCGAGGTCGGGACCAAATTTGTCCATGAAGTATTCACGGTCCTCGGGAGCAATGACAACGATGAGTTGTTTCACGTCGGGGTGGTCAAGGAATTTTTCCGCAGCATGCAGCCACACCGAGCGTCCAGAAAGGGGCGCAAAAGGCTTTTTATAATTGGTATCGCCAAATCGGCTGCTCTTTCCAGCTGCGACGAGGATTACTCCAAAGCTAGGCATTCAACGTTCTCGCAAGTGGGAAGAGAATGAGATTATTATTCGTTGTTCTTGCAGCACGCCGATCAAGAGTCGTTATGCGTCACTATCAAGATCATGTTCTAAAGCGGGTTTGATGTATCCACAGTCCACTTTTGCAATAGCCAGCACGATACATTCTGTATCAGCAACATTGTGATCGATTCGCATCAATTACATCATGCCACCACCCATGCCGCCACCGCCCATGCCACCCATGCCACCGCCACCCATGCCACCTCCCATACCGCCTTGCTGGCCGCCACCCATGCCACCTTGCTGGCCGCCACCCATGCCGCCTTGTTGCCCACCACCCATACCGCCTTGCTGACCGCCTCCCATGCCGCCTTGCTGTCCACCACCCATGCCACCAGCGGCACCTGTTCCGCCAGCTCCACTTGAGTAATTAAAAGTAGTGACTTGTCCTATGCCGGAAAACAATGGTGTTGAAGTAATACGAACATACTTTCTATTGGCTGAAATGACGGCCATCGCTTGAAGGTTTGTTCCTTCTGGGAGCGTCGTGATAATTGGCTGATACCCAACTGCATTGCCTGTAGTGAATGGCCGTTGAGTCGTGCCGGGACTTGGATTCTTAGGCCGAGTGCTTGAAAGCGAATCAACAGCGGCGTCATTGGACAAAGCGGCTAATTGCTGAGCTAAAATGGTTTTACTTAATTCCTGCTGGACAAGGATGTCTTGAGCCACCTGGGCTTCGGCAACCGGTTGCCGTCGGCGCCCAGCAGGTAATTCGATTGTAAAAAGCATTTCGTCACCGACGACAGGCAATTGTTTTTTCATTGTTTCTTCAAATTGCGTGCCTTTGTAAAGTGTTAATTCGGCAGTCACTATACCCGCGGTCACCTCACCGGTGATGCGTCGCACGAGTGCTCTGTATGTGCCGGGAAATGCCGCTGTTGCAACATATCGCTCTTGATTGAACCCCTTGTTTTCAGACGATACTTCGGCTTGATTATCTCCAAGTAACATTCCGCCAGATGTTGATCGAGGCGAAGCAAGTGAGCAAACTGTTCCGGGTGGCTCTTCAACAATTAAATCGATGTCGGCGTCCCCATTCCATGTTAGCTGCAGATCAATATCTCGGATAAGCGCCGTATCTATAACTCGCCGAAAGTAGTCAGCGTTTTTCTTTTTTCCTTCGGACTCAAGTTTTCCAATGGTAGATTTGGCAAGCCGAGCAGCACGAGTTGCAATGTCTTTTTGTGTTAACGGCCATTCGTGGGCGAGCACGCCAGCGCAGGTCCAACGCAACGAGTCTGGGTCATCAAGGTCAGCAGCTAATTTGAAACCTAATGCATAGGCTTCTCTGCAGTCAGGCTCCAGGATAGCAACTTGTTTGCAGATGCTGAGGGACTGCTTCTTTGATCCCAGTCTCGCTAAGTAGCTAGCAAGCGATAAAAGATCGATCGGTGTTGAGGCCAAATCAGCAGCTGACAAAAGAGCACGCTCAACTTCTACACGAGGCTTGCCAGCACCTTCAAGCGCGAGCGCAAGAGACTCATACATCCAAGGTTGCGCGTGCCCGGTCGAGATTGCTGCACTCAGAAGATTTGCTGCAACTTCGTAACGGCCTGATCTTCCAAGAACCGCCGCCGATGCCCGAATTCGTGCAAGTCGAACGGCTATTTCTTCAGGCGAAAGCTCACCTTTTTCAGCGGAAAGCCCCGGAGGAGGTCCGAGGTATCTGGCGATTTCACGTCTGAGATTCTCAGATTCCAACATGGACTCAGGCAAAGCGAGTTCATCCAGTGGAACAGATGGTCCACGAGGCGTGCTATGGGATGTGCCGAGGGCATTTCCTTGTGTCTTATGTGTATCCAAAGCTTCGGTTGAATCTGCCTGAAGACGTGAAGATGTAGCTGCCTGCGCATCGGCAACCTGAAACATGCCACCTCCCATGCCACCACCTCCCATGCCACCACCAGCTTGAATGCCACCACCTTGGCCGCTGTTGATACCTCCGGCACCACCAAGGCCACCACCAGTTTGAAATGGATTCATGCCACCACTTGGATTTACTGGAATCACAAGGTCCGCAACCGGATATACTTTGATTGATAGATAATTATCTGCTGCATATTGTTTGTCAGTGATGAGCAATACTTCATCTTGAATCACATATGTGAGTGGCGTTTCAAAGACATTCGACAGCAGACGGCGAAGTGCGGATCGAGCAGAGACACCGCTGTATGTTCCTTGGATAGCTCCCGGCTCATTTACGTCGAGGCCAAGCTCTCCAGCAAGAACTCTATCGTCAAGCTTTACCGGGACGCCAAGGGTATCTTGAAGAGTAACCTCAAGCTCTCGAAGAGATGCACCTCCACCAAAATCTAGGCTTACGTTTTCTTCGAGCGAGGCATAAATTTTTGCTTCTGTTTCGGAGGTGCCACCGAGGTCAACAGACTTGTACTTTTTTCGGAGTTCTGAAATTCTTTCCCATCTGTCAGGAGCGGGATACACAATGGGGGGCTCGTCAGGATAAGGAATTGCGGTGATGTCAGCGAGTTGGAGCGCGTCCATGAAACCGCGTTGCATTTCTCTACGGAATCGCGTGTTTTTTGTGTGGTAGTCAAGAATTCCAGCAACTATCGGTGCTTGGCGAGCAAGCGTTCTTGCCGTGACCGGAATTCCCTGGTTTGCATAGAGGTCTGGTGCATCAAGTTGCATTTCAACAGCAACATCACGCTCAGCTTCAACAAATTTTACTGTTGGTTGTTGGTATCCAACCCGAATCCCCTCTTCTACAAGTGCACGATAACGTTTGCTAAGTTGGCTAAATTTATCTTCACGACGTTGCAGTTCACCGGCAACACGAGCACGCTCTCGGCCGACTGCAGCCGCTCTTTCTTTTGATATGTCACGCTCAGTTTTTTCACGAGAACGCACGATTGATTCCCGAAGACTTATTTCAATTTGGCGGCTAAGTCGACCTCGTAATGCTTCTTCGATATCAGCGGAATTACGCACACTGAGCTGCAGATTTTTGAGCTCAATTCGAGCTGCCTCCGGGTCACTGCCCATGAGATGCCGAGCATCACGAAGCCCAACGGCAATTTCTCGTTCAAGTATCTGCCCCCGAATTTTCCGACGGTCTTGTATTTCCTGTATTTCTTCTTGTGAACCATCAAGGCCAGCGAAACCGTCATTCGTTGGCTGCGGAAGTATTTTGGGAGTCGTGCGTTCGGGAGTGGTGTCTGTTTGAGGCTTCTCTCTCGACGGCTCAGCTTCTTCGGCAACCGTGAAAACTTGCGTAGGAGTGTCCGTCTCATCGCCCCGAATGATGGCAGCTTTAACAATAGCCGCATCCGTGTTGTCGGGGTCTCGCCTGAGAGAGGCTGCTGCAAGCCGTGAGGCTGCTTCATGAGCTCCAGAAGCCTCCGCTTGTCGAGAAAGGAGAGCTAACGAGGCTGCTTCATTCCGGATTGATGAGCGTGTCATATCAAGCCCATCCCGCCCGAGGAGCGGCAGGAAGATACCGCCGGTGTCAAAGGCGTTCCGGGCAAGTTGTTCGAGGAAAGCGTTGTCACTCGACGGCTGCCGTTCGGGTACTTCAAAACGCAGGTTGACTTCACCCCATGCTTCGGGGCGATCGGAAAAAGGTGTAATTTCTGTTGAAATCTCAATAACACTTTTCGTGAGTGGGCCCAAAAGTAACACGAAAGATTCCCGGTCATGCCGAAGCGGTGGCATTTGAAAAGGAAGCATCGCCATTGAGGCATCTTCTGTTGTTGTCGTTATCGAAAGCGTCTGGTCGTCAGGCCATAATATTGGCGAAACCAAGCGAGGTGCTAGGGAGGCCCCAGCCTGGCTTGCAGGGAGTGTGCTACTTGGTTGCACCACGTTTCCACCGGTCTGAGCTGCTAGTGCAGCAAGGCAAGGCCAGTTAACCTTTGGGCCAATTGTTATGGCTGAGAATGAAACACGGCTATCACGAAGAGCTGCAACGGTAATCGCAAAATCTTCGGGGAGAATTCCACTAAGCCCAGGGCCGTCTCCAACATAAAGTATCGCGGCAGGAGATGATTCTGATGCCAGAGATTCTAAGGCCGATCCTAATACTCCGAGGAGATCGGTATTGCCGAGCGGTGTTCGTTCACCCAGAAGCTTTTGTGCATCGCTGACGGCATTACTTTGCGGTCCTTTAAACTCTTCCATCAATGGTGCGAATGTTGTATCGACAGCAGAGAGCATGACACGGTCACTCGTTCGGATGCTCGCCAGGAGACCACGAACGACTTCCTGTGACTGCTGCTGCAACACCCCACTCTGGCTCGCTGAAGTGTCAATCAGAATGCAGATTCGAGTGGCAGCAGTTTCACCACTAGGACCGCTGGCTTGAATTCCAACAGCAGTGACAGCTGGTATCGATTCATCCTGATGAGTTGCATGGGTCACGGTGATGGTTGCATCAGTTGCTGCCGCATTTGCTGCGATAGAACAAAGTGCCACTGTTGTGAGCAAATTGATCGCAGTGCGGGAGCAGATTGCGAGCAAGCCTCGATGGTAAGACGATGGGCAACAGTGCATGAATAGGCCTCTGGCGTGTGTTTGGACTACGCAGTTCAAATTGGTTTTTGATCATTTATGAGACCACGAACCGCGCATTGTTCAAAACGGATGATATTTTCACTTCCCGTTGCCGCCAATGTCGATTCCGGGAAAAAAATCACTTATTTGCAAGTTTTTCGCCTTGAGGAAACCCCTCTGGCGGGTTTAGGGTCTTTTTTTGGTAGTTAATTGCAATTTTGAAGCGGTTGCCCGGTGGAGCTACAGTGTGTCCTTGAAGAAACTGAATGAGCGAAAATGAATAAGGTTTGTAGTTATCGGTCAGCTTTCGGAGTAGCCGAATGCGTGTTATTTCTTTTTGGTCTTGGGTTCTGTTGCGACCAGGCCTTTCACCAGTTGCTCGCTGCGCCGGCTGGCTCTGACGATGAGTCACTGGTCTCGAGACAACTCACGTCGGAAGAAAAAATAAATATCAATGTCTATGAGTCAAGCAATCGCAGTGTTGTAAATATCAACACAAAGGCAAAAGTTGCCAAAGGGTTTTTTCTCATGGAAACTCCATCAGAAGGTGCTGGGTCTGGCATTGTGATAGATGAGCAGGGTCATGTGCTGACTAATTTTCATGTCGTCGAAGGCGCACAGGAAATTCAGGCGATGTTGTATGACGGTTCATCTCATGCCGCATCGGTCGTTGGTGTAGATCCTGTCACGGATGTTGCTGTGCTGCGTGTCGATGCACCGGCCGAATTACTTGCTCCAGTACAGTTCGGAGACTCAAGTGATCTGAAAGTTGGCCAAAAAGTTTTTGCGATTGGAAATCCGTTTGGTCTGGAGCGAACTCTAACCACGGGCATCATTTCGAGCCTGAACAGATCGTTGCCTACACGGGCTGGCAGAACGATCAAATCAATCATTCAAACCGACGCGGCAATAAATCCTGGAAATTCAGGCGGTCCATTGCTTGATTCAGGGAGTCTGCTTATCGGCATGACAACTGCGATTGCAAGTCGGACAGGACAGAGTTCGGGAGTAGGTTTTGCAATTCCTATCGGAACACTGAAACGAATTGTCCCGCAACTTATCGGCAGCGGTAAAGTTGTGCGGCCAGATGCTGGAATCACACGTGTGTATCAAACAGAACGCGGTTTGCTGGTTGCAACACTTACTCCGGATGGTGCAGCTGAACGGGCCGGCATTAGAGGTTTTCGTGTTGTGCGAGAAAGACGCCGGCAGGGACCGTTTGTAGCCGATTTTGAACGCGTTGATAGGTCGGATGCAGATCTCATTGTTGGGGTTGATAATGCTACCGTTGACACCGTTGACGACTTTTTAACAGCAATTGAGTCGAAAGATCCGGGGGACCGTGTGCTTATTGCTGTGGAAAGGCAGGGCCATCGCCTCGATGTGCCTCTCACGCTGGAAGCTGAGAGAAGTGACTGATTTGATTGCGGGTTGTTCGAAAACGCGGAACAATATGAATCCTGAGAATTGGTCGGCTTGCGGAGTGTCTGCGGCCTAGATGGCTGGGTAGCCCCTATTTTTTTGAGAGCAGGTTGACGCGTTCGTAAAGGCTGCTATCTTTCACTGTTTCCGAGGTTGCATTGCATCCTTGGAAATGATCTTTGACAATTTGGTTGTTAATCTCTTTCGGTTTCGGCCGGC
>JABHNP010000231.1 GCA_018694455.1 Planctomycetaceae bacterium
CGGCTTCCTTCGGCTACTCCTACTGATTGGCAGAAAGTGGTTCCAACGATACCTTAAAAAACTATCCGCCAGGCACTCTGGAAGCTCTATGTGCCCCAAAACTACACGCAACAGACGAGGAATCCGGTCATTAAACTCTTTACATTCAGTGCGTCCGAGTACTGAATGAGACAGAGCACTTTGACACCAGCAGTTCGAAATCCTGAACGTTTTTTGGTGCGTCTTTTGGCTACTGCTGACACCCTACGGCCGCCTTCAGCAAAAATTTCAAGAATGTCAATATTTTTAATGAAGAATATTTATGAACTATTCTTCTTCCATCAGTGATAACTTGCGTGTAAGTGAGACACTGCTTGACAGGATTTTTCAGCAACACAGAATGCATTGCAGATGAATCAGACGAACGCGTTATTGATCGTCATCATTCATTTTACTTTTTGAGAAAAATTTTGGTTTTGGCTGTTTAAATTTTTTTCAATTGAGATAGCATTTTGATCACTAATCACTAAATAAATCATTGAATCGGGGGAGAGATTTTAACGAGTTGGTCTTATTATATTTATTCATTGACTGAACTCGTTCATGATGTACAACTTCGAGGAATCCAAAGGGGGGCGGCGACGTGAGGGATCGACAGTCGACGGGTTCGCCTGTGGCTTGGATGTCCCCCCCGTCTTCGAAGTCTGTTTTATAATTTCTCTGACTGTTCCATGTATGTACGTTCTGTGGGGACTGGCAGTAGGCCGCGGAAGACATTTTCATTCCATTCGACCTAATCCTGTTTCCAAGAAACTTAAAGCCTGGAGAAAATCCTTGAGGATTTTTACTTAAGCGGCCAAGTTTTCAGTTAAATTTCTGCAGCGTACACAACGATGTGAGGATACGTAATGGTCCTTGAATCTAGTCGTTCTCAAAAGATTGCACGCTGCCTCATCGGTTGTGGGGCAAATATTGGAGCCCGACGACAGCAGCTCGACCAAGCAATTGACATGCTCCGCTTCATGCCAGGCGTCCAGATATTGCGTGTGAGCCAGTTTCTAGAGACACGGCCTGTGGGTGGTCCACCTGGACAACCTCCCTACCTAAACGCCGCCTGCCTCATTGAAACAACCTTCGAGCCTCTCGAGGTTCTTGACATGCTCTTAGCAATTGAAAACACTCTACAACGATCTCGAGAAACACGATGGGGTCCTCGCACGATTGATCTGGATTTACTTCTTTATGAAGACTGTGTTTTGACTACAGAACGTCTTCAGGTTCCGCATCCACGCATGACAACACGGCGGTTTGTACTTGAACCAGCAGCCGAAATTGCCCCAGACATACAACATCCGTTATCTCAATGCACTATTGATGAACTCCTCGAAAACATTTCAGAGCCTCATCTTCATATTGCTGTTGTAGGGATTCCGGGAAGTGGTGCACCAGAAATTGCCGATGCCATAGCGGACGTCACACTCTCTAGATTGATTCATGCACCTGCCCCGCTGCCAGTGACCGGTCGCGACTTTTCTAATGCCAACCAAGCTTCCCAAACGAGAGATCCTGCAGAGCAGTTGCTTCACATAACGCAACAATATGCAGCTCCATTACTAGCGGCTCAGTGGCCTGTTGACCCACACGGAACCGTCACCGATTATTGGATTGAAGCAATTCGAGTAGCAACAACACTAAATACTGCAATTGAACCCAACAAGGAATTCGAAAAAGCATTCACATCAATCATTCAAAAAACAGTTCCTCCACACGTGGTACTCCTTCTTAATGTGAATCGCCAAACGCTATCAGAAAGAGTTGCGTATCGGTCTCACGCAGCTCAGCAAAGTGATATTTTTTCGGATTTGATTGCTGTGCAAGCTATGACTACAACTGACCAGAGCATTGCGACATTGCTCACTCTGCAAGAGCATATTGCAGAGCGTCTAGAAAATACTCAGGACAAACGCTTTCTCCCAAAAGCAATTATTGAAATTGAAGCCGATGATCTCGGAAAGGCTGCTCTGGATGCAGTTGCTGCCATTGAGGGCATCTCGTAACCATGCCGACGCCACTCATTGTTCGGAAGCGTGCCGAGATGCGAAACCTGATACTTACGAATCGGGCATTGGGCAGACGGATTGGTTTTGTTCCGACAATGGGAAGCTTGCATCGGGGTCACACCTCTTTGGTTGATCAAGCAACTGCTGACTGTGACGATGTTGTCACATCAATTTTTGTAAATCCAAGTCAATTTGGACCAAATGAAGATTACGAAGAATACCCTAGAGATCTTCACGCTGATGTGCATCTACTGTCACAGCATGGTGTTCGTTGGATCTTTGCACCTGATGTTCAAGAAATGTTCCCGCCTGGTGATTCAACCCGTATTGAGGTATCCGGGCCAGCTAAACCATACGAAGGCATACTAAGACCGGGTCATTTTTCAGGCGTAGCAACCATAGTCTTACGACTGCTTCAGAGTACGCCCGCCCACAAAATTTATTTTGGTGCAAAAGATTGGCAGCAAATTCTTGTGATTCGCCAAATGGTACAAGACCTCGGGGTCGACATAGAGGTCGTGACATGCCCAACAGTTCGTGACAAAGACGGACTTGCAATGAGTTCTCGGAATACTTACCTGAGTAAAGATGACCGAGAGCAGGCCATAACTATCTATTCTTCGTTGCAACAGGCAGAAAAACATTGGTGCAATGGCATGGCAATCAATAAAATAGAAAACGATCTCAAAAAAAGGCTTTCTACAAAAGGGATTCAGATCGAGTACGCTGATATTGTCGATGCCAAATCTCTAAACAAAATTTCTAAAGCGAACCCAAGCACACCAACAATTATTCTTATTGCCTGCCGAGTAGGATCAACTCGATTGATTGACAACCTTCTCCTGCCATCTCAGACTTTATCTTCGTGTTAACTACTCTTTTTTATATACCTTCAGAAATCACGCTCGGCTCAATATCTTTGCCGCTCTTCGGATGGGGTGTTCTATTTTTTTTGCTGTTAGTACTCGGCACAGCAGCAGTCGTGCTGGCCGGACGACAAAAAGGCTACCGCGAAGCCCTCGAATCTCTTCTCATTCCATTGGTAATAAGTGGAATCGTTATTGTATGGGGGCTGCCCGCACTCGATGATGGCCTAGGGATTCCCGTGCGTGGGTATGGAACGATGCTCGTTGCTGCCGCTGCGGCTGGCACATGGCTTTCAATTATTCGTGGACGTAACATTGGCCTCGATGCAGACACAATTGTTGCCCTCGGGCTCGAGGTTTTTATTGCTGGAATAGCAGGGGCAAGAATATTTTTTGTTCTTGAATATCATGAACAGTTTTTTTCAGCTGACAAAAATGTGCTGCAATCCATTCTGGCAATCATCAATATTCCTGCTGGTGGGCTCGTCGTTTTCGGAGCTTTACCGACAGCATCAATCGCTGCCTGGATGTTTTCTAGACGACGAAAAATTTCTATTACTCAACTTGCTGACTGTGTAGCTCCTGGCCTCTTAGTAGGACTTTCACTCGGGCGAATCGGCTGTTTCTTAAACGGCTGTTGTTACGGTGGTCTTTGTGAATTGCCATGGGCTATGGAGTTTCCTGCAGGTAGTCCACCATGGTTTGACCAAGTGAGTCGCGGACTCATCTCAGGACCAAGTATTGATGGGAGCACTGTACGAACGCTTCCAATTCATCCAACACAGCTCTACGCATCACTGGATGCAGCTCTGCTGGCTCTACTTGCGATCGCTTTTACGCCTTTTGCTCGAAGAGACGGTGAAGTCTTTGCTGTGGTCATAACGCTTCATCCAATTTCACGAATTTTGCTCGAAGAGATTCGGATTGATGAACCGCCTGCTTTAGGAACACCGCTGTCAATTTCTCAATTGATGTCTGTTGGGATTCTGGCGTGCGCAATGGTGTTCTGGTGGTGGCTATCGAGGCAGCCACAGAAGGAATCCCGACAACAGACACTGCAGGCAACCACACAAGAACGTTAATATGACAATCGAGAAATCGGAAAAGCTGGTCAAAAACCTCCCCGTTGTGAAACTCCGATGTCGAAAAGATGGTCCACTCGTTGTCGAATTGCCTCAAGGTATTGATGGTACGCCGGCGGTTGCGATTCAAATTACGGATCACCATCACGAGCCATTCACAGTACCAACCCATAAATCAGCCCTCGCATTGTGCCGATGCGGAGAATCCTCAAATCGACCATTTTGTGACGGAAGCCACAAACTCTGTGCATTTCAGGCCAATGAAACCGCTCACTAATTAAAAATGTCCTCGTGCCAGGTTGAAAATACCCTCAGATCATCCAAATCAGTACCAACCCGACTAGGGCACCACACGTTAGAGGGGCATTGTAACGGCTCTACCACGTAACAAGAGTCTTCCGGACAGGGAAACCTTGCCTAGAAGACGGTTCAGCACGGATCCGGTCGGAAAAAAGCGAGCCATTTACGGAGGAAAGATATAGACTCTGATACGGAAGATGGTTAGTTTTCTGTAGTGTTTTTCAATTCGACCATGTTCACGTGTTCCTATTGATTGCAGCATTACTCCGTTCAACTGTCATCGACACTTTGTAGTTTCGCTGATTGTTGGAAGAAACAAATGCATAATATTGTCCCCTAACTAGGTTCCCCCAGAGCCCTTATGTCGCACCGACCCGGATTTTACGAGCGATACAGTGTTTGGATTCTCGCTGTCTTAGTCTTTTTGCTTCCCATGGTTGTTGTAGGAGCAATTAAGGCCAAAGGCAATAATCGCAATGACGTAAAAGGATGGCTCCCTCTGGAATATCCAGAGACCAAAACATACCGCTTCTTTCGAGAAAATTTTCAAGGTGAAGAATTTATTCTTGTGAGTTGGGTTGGGTGCACGATGGACGATCCTCGCCTTGAGTTACTTGCGAGAAAGTTGCTGCCGCCACCTGAAGAAGCATCTCGTATTGACCGGCCAATCTTTTTCAAGACAGCTCAGACTGGTCCCCGAGCCGTTGAGCGAATGACCGAAGAACCACTGAATCTCGATACAGAAGAAGCCGTTGACAGACTTACCGGGGCACTCATCGGTGATATTGATCCACAAGATGAACAGACCCGTGGAGAAAATAATGCTGCAGATTTGACGGAAGCAGAAGTTGATGACCTTCAGACCTGCCTTGTTCTGACACTTTCAGATGCGGCACGGGCTAATCTTCACGGCGCAATCGATACCATAAAAAATGTTGCTGTCGAAGAGTGTGGTATTCCCGAAGAAACACTGCACATGGGCGGCCCACCCGTTGACAATGTATCAATTGATCGCGCCGGTCAGACGAGCGTTACTTTACTCTTTGGACTTTCTCTTGTTGTCGGATTTTTTGTCAGCTGGTGGAGTCTAAAAAGCAAAATGCTTGTTGGACTTGTACTCGCGTCCGGCGTTTATAGTATGTTCGCTAGCCTCGCGATTGTGTGGTATTCGGGTTATCCCGTTGATGCGATCCTTCTTACCATGCCATCCCTTGTCTATGTCGCAACAACCAGTGGAGCAATTCACCTTGCCAACTATTACCGTGACCAATTAGCCGAAACAGGAGTGCTAAAAGGTGCTGCTGGTGCTTCAGTACGTCATGCTCTTCTACCACTCTCTTTAGCAACAGGTACAACCGCTGTGGGACTGGCAACGCTCGCTGTGAGTGTTCTTGTCCCAATCAAAATGTTTGGTATCTTTTCAGCAATCGGGGTTGTTGTAAGTTTCATCATTTTGATTACGTTCATGCCTGCGTGCCTCGAACTGTTCCCACCGAAACTGCGTCTCGGCACGGAATCTGGTGATGACACTAATGACACATGGCGACCCATCGAAGAAAGCCCGTGGTGGGGTGTCGGGCATTGGATCACACGACACAACATTGCAATCGCCACAATCTGTCTCATTGTCATGGCAGGGATCGGTTATGGAATGACCCGTGTCGAAAGTAGCGTTCAGCTCATGAGGCTATTTTCTCCTCAAGCGCGGATTCGACAAGATTATCGCTGGCTTGAAAAAAACCTTGGGCCCCTTGTGCCTATGGAAATACTCATTCGGTGTGACCAGGAAGAGTGTGACCTCAACTTCCTTGAACGAATGGAACTTGTAGACGAGATACAGCGCGAAATAGGTGAACTCGGCGAAGTTGGTAGCTCTCTCTCAACGGTTACCTTTGGTCGTAGTCTCGATGTCGGTGGTGGTGGAATTGGTGGGGCTGCTGGTCGTGTATTCGGTCTCAACGCCAGAACACGACGGAGCGTGCTAAACCGTAGGCTTGTTGCTCACCGCGATGAATTTCTTGATGGAGACTATTTGCGTGAAGCCAAAGTAGAAAGCGAAGAAGGGATTCGTGATCAGGAACTGTGGAGGATCAGTGCTCGTGTGAGTGCAACAAAAGAAGTTGATTACGCGGACTTCAAACGGGACTTACAGTCCAAGATAGATCCCATCCTTGCGAGCTATGACGCTGACGGAACGCAAGGAATTTCAGTTGACTACACTGGTCTTGTTCCGTTGGTTTATAAAGCACAGCATTCGTTGCTTGATGGACTCATTGTTGGCTTTATCAGTGACTTTGCGATTATTGTTCTGGTCATGGTACTTCTTTGCCGCGCCGCTTCAGCAGGGCTTGTGCTGCTACTTCCTGCTGCCTTTCCTGCTGTCGTTGTTTTCGGAGGGATGGGATGGGGAAATGCACTTCTTCAAAGCTTCGGTACCGGAAATCTACTCATAGATATCGGTACTGTAATGGCCCCGTGCGTTGCCCTTGGTGTTACCGTCGATGACGTTGTTCATTTTATGCTTTGGTTTAGACGAGGCATCTCTGATGGCATGGATCGTAAAGAAGCCACCATGTTGGCGTATAAAGGCTGTGCTCGAGCGATGTACCAGAGTTGGGGTGTTATTGGTATTGGTTTATCCGTGTTTTCACTCTCACCGTTTGGACCAACACAACGATTTGGTCATATGATGCTCGCCATGCTCACTGTCGCATTGGTTGGAAATCTTGTGTTGCTTCCAGCATTATTAGCTGGACCACTTGGTGATATTTTTGGATGGAGCGTTCTCCGACTTAATCAAAAGAAGTCTGAAAAGAACAGTCAGCGTAGGGTTAAATCTGAGGCAGGAACAGACACTCTTCCTCAACCTCACGTGTTGCCAGAGCCGGCAACAAAGCAGGTTGTTCATGCCTGAAAATGATGTGGCCTCAGCGGCACTTTCCGAGGCCACTGTCTTTATTAAGCCCAAGCGTGCGAGACCATTTTTTGGAAGGCATCCATGGGTTCTTGAGTCTGCAATTTTGCGTGTTGATGGAGAACCCACCAGTGGAGCAGTGGTCGACGTTGTCACACACGATGGCAACTTTATTGCCCGCGGTCTATGGAATGCATCAAGCCGAATCCGCATTAGACTCTACACATTTGTGGAGAACGAGGCTCTCGATGAGACCTTCTGGAGGACTCGCATCGAAAACGCTATTAGCTTGCGGCAACATTTTGGACTGCATTCCGAAAAAGGTGCCTGCCGGCTCATCAACAGCGAGGGCGATAGTCTTTCTGGCATCATTGTTGATCAATATGGCTCCTACCTCGCTTTGCAAGTCACGGCCCTTGCTATGGCTGAACGACTAGACCTGATCTGTGATAGCCTTGAGCATCTTCTTCATCCAAAAGGTATCCTGCTTCGTGGTGCCGAGCGAGGACTTGGGAAACTTGAAGGCCTGCACTTGCCCGACAGGCAGTTGCGTGGTGATCGCCCCGACGGACCAATCTTTGTCGAAGAACACGGTCTTCGTTTTGGTGTTGATCTCACTGAAGGTCAGAAAACAGGATATTACCTCGATCAACGAGAAAATCGTCAGGCTGCAGCAGCCTACGCAGCCGGAAGGCGTGTATTAGACATGTTCTGCTATTCCGGTGGCTTTGGAGTTGCGAGTGCTGTTTCCGGTAATGCTGCTTCAGTTCTTTCAGTTGATTCAAGTATAAAAGCTGTTTCGCTAGCTCGAGCCAATGCCGAACTTAACAATGCAACGGCAATGTTAGTTGAACAGGCTGATGCCTTTGAAAAACTCTCGACTCTTCATGAAAAGGGTGAGAAATTTGGCATGGTTATACTCGATCCACCAAAATTCGCACGCAGTCGAGCATCTGCCTCTGACGCACTCCGTGCGTACCACCGTATTAATCGGCTAGGTGTGGACCTCCTTGAGCCTGGTGGCATTCTTGTAACGTGTAGCTGCTCTGGGGCTATCACACGCGATGATTTCTTAATGATGCTTTCAGCTGTTGGTCAACGGAGTGGCCGCACATTACAGCTTCTTGAGCATCGCGGCGCTGCAATTGACCATCCTGTTAATCTGCACTGCCTGGAAGGCGAGTATCTGAAGTGCTCTATCGTCCGAGTACAATAAGACGTCCGAGTACAATAAGAGAAAACCTAAGAACCGTACACTTAGATTTTTTTGATCCTTGTAAACTCGTCAACCGTAACCGTTGTTAATTCGCCGTCATCTCTGGCAAGGATAAGGACATCACTGAAAACCTTATCGTCACTATTCCTCTGAAAGTGAAGCCCATGACGACGACGCTCTCTCCTTAAAACCTTGCCAACTGTTGCGGTGCTCCATTTGGCACTTGAACCAACCGTCACGCCATGGACCACTTCAATGCGGTCTCCCGGCTGAAGTTGGTCATAGGCATCTCGTAATTCCTGCTCTGCTGCTTTCATAATTATGGCTCTGGCCGCATGGGCTGACTATTTCAAACGGTCTGTTTTAGTTTCAATCATCATGATTTTCCATCATGATTTCCATGGGCTGGATCAAACTTCTTTTGAGTCAATCCATTTCATCATCTTTCTCAAATGACGACCTGTTTCAGTCAACTTATGCTCCCGTTCCCGACGACGCGTAGCTTTGAACATTGCAGCACCAGCACGATTTTCAAGAA
>JABHNP010000082.1 GCA_018694455.1 Planctomycetaceae bacterium
CAAAACGGCCACGTCCGGCACTGCCGTGGACGATCGTTGTACACGGTACAACCTCGGGTTTCGGGATCAAGCAGCACGCAGTCACCACCTGGCCGTTCTGTGAGTGACCTGCGAACACCTATTCGCCGAACAAATTGTTCTTCGAACACACTGGCCTCCATCCCTAGCCGCGCGGACATTGCATCTATTTCAGCCTGATTAACCCAGACATACCCCTCCGCGCCAGTGCAGCAGTCTCCGCACTGGGTACATTCAAAGCGAAGACCTCCTGAATACCAAGCCTCACTTCTTACACCTGCCATCATTCATCTCCTTACTACGATCTCTATAGCATTATTTTCTTCATTGCTGAGATAACAGCGTCAACGTCACTGATATCACTGAATGGGCCAAATGAGACACGCACCGTTCCGCCTTGTGTGGTCCCTAAAAATTCATGGATGCACCCAGCACAGTGATACCCAGAACGTACCTGAACACCATCAATTTGCTCAAGCATGACTGCAACTTCAGTAGGCGAGTATCCATCACAGACCATACTGAGAATCGGTGGTCCGATACCACCTTCCGCTGGGTTAGCAGTGATGAGACGAACACCCTGAATATCACGAAGACCGTCGTAGCATGCCTGCACCAGTTTTTTGCAAGCCAAGGCAACCGAATCCACTCCCTTTTCCTGAAGCCACTTACAACCTGCTCCCAGTGCTGCAACCGCGGGGACGTCGAGTGTTCCTACCTCAACCAAATCTTGGTTATCGACAGGCATATCAAGAGAATTACTCTTTAAACCCGTACCGCCTTGGATAAGTGGCTCAAAACGAATCCCTTGTCGCACATAGAGAACAGCCGTCCCATGCATCCCCAAAAGCCACTTGTGACCTGGCGAAACAACTATATCAGCCGTTGGCAGATCTTGGAAAAAGGGAACCTGACCAAGTGATTGGGAAGCATCAAGAAGCGAGATTGCTTCTCGCTCTCTCGCCATATTAACCATTGTTTTTACATCCTGAACAACGCCAGTAACATTCGACGCGTGCGACACGGCAACGAGTCGTGTATTCGCCTGCCATGCTCGAATAACTTCATCAGGATCAACCCAGCCTCGCGTATCGCATGGAACAATCGTCAGATGAATCTGCCCCTTTTTCTCAAGATAACGAAGGGGGCGAAGTGTTGCATTATGGTCAGCAGCAGTTGCAATGACATGATCACCACACTTCAACACACCGTGGATCGCTTGGTTCAATCCAAAAGTAGCGGAAAAAGGCAGGCATATTCTTTCTGGTGAAACACCCATCAACACTGCAACGTCGTGGCGCAACTGATGAACAATGTTCTCAGCGGCTAATGCTTCGCGATACACACCCCTCCCTACAGTAACACCATTTTCTCGCGCCACCTGCTCCCACACTCTCCAAACAGCCTCTGGCTTTGGCCACGAAGTTGCCGCGTTATCGAGATATCGTCTCTGTGGGTGTTTATCCTCTTTGTTCACTACATTGTTCCAGTAAAATTTCTCTGAAGGTTACTCACCCTCCAATTTGGTACATCGCCCTTAATGGTCGTTGGAAAGACTTGGTGCCAATACCATGCGAAAAATGTTTAGCGTTTACGCATGTAGCTAGGAGAAGCCCTAAGTCTTTGTCCGTCCCGCCGTCGCGCAACAATGCTCGAGCATCCCAATCCGATGTTGAAAAAAGGCAATTCCGAAATTGCCCATCCGCAGTCAGCCGCAATCTATCGCAGCGATCACAAAAGGGCTGAGACACAGGGTTTATAAATCCAACGATTCCTTGCCCATCAGTATAACTATAGTCAACGGAGGGCTGCCCGGAATCTTCTGATTCGATCCGCTTTAATTGACCAACGTGCATCTCAAGTATTCGGCGAACTTCTTGCCCCGTTAAAACATGTTTACAAGACCATATATCATCTGCATCAAGCGGCATGAATTCAATGAATCTTAAGCGAAACCCTCGCTCGCGACAAAATTTTGCGAGTGGCACGATCTCTTGCTCAGTGAGTCCACGAATCGACACCGCATTGATCCGAATTGACCGAAACCCCTGCCGACCAGCTTCTTCAAGTCCTTCTAGAATTCTCTGCAGCCCCGAGCGTCGAGCTATTTTTTTAAAACGACTTTCATCAAGGCTATCGAGACTCACGTTGAGCCGAGACAATCCAGCTTGAGCTAAACCAGCAGCTTGGTCAGCTAATAACAGGCCATTCGTGGTAAGGGCAACTTCTTCAATTCGGGACACTTGCATCAACTGCTCAACAAGCCTTCGTAAATTAGGCCGCATAAGTGGTTCACCACCTGTTAAACGAATGGTTCGCACACCCATTTCAGAAGCGACTCGCACACATCTCGTCACTTCATCAAAGCTCAAAAGTTTCTGTTGATTCATAAACGACGCGTCGAGCGGCATGCAATATGTACACCGAAGATTACATCGGTCTGTGACACTCACTCGGAGATCAACATGCTGCCTACCAAATTGGTCAACAAGAACACCTTGGGGATTATTTGCATCTACTTCAGGGCATGTCATTGTCAGACTCCTGAGGAACCCCATTGGAATCTCGCGATGTATTTTCCTCTTGTTCTGGATGAACCCAAAAAGTTTGAGCGTCACCAACCTGCCGTTTCCAGACAGGGACATCTTCTTTAATTCTATCTAATAGCCACGATGCCGATGCAAAAGCCTCAGCTCGATGAACAGCAGACACAGCAACAGCGATACTTACTTCACCGACAGAAACTTTCCCTAGTCGATGAACGATGGAACATTTAATGATCCTAAACTTCCTGACTGCTTGCTCATACAACCGAACACATTCTCTTTCAGCAAGCGGTTTATATGCATCGTACTCAAGCCAATTTGTGATAACGCCTTCCGTCTCCTGTCGCGTTGTACCTGTAAACAACACATTTGCTCCAGCACTCGCACTCACGACCGTCGAGAGCACGAGGGACGTATCAATAGGATCATCAGTGAGACTAAACTGAAACACACGTCTACCCTCCACTAACCGGTGGAATAACAGCTATTTCTGATTTTGAATGAAGGACCTGGTCTTCTGCTCCATAACGACCATCAACAGCAACAGCACTCCGAGACAGCAGTGAAGCTGCCTGCGGCAACCTGGCCTCTAGGGCACAGCGAACACCTGCGACTGTATATCGCTTAACAGCAACGCGGAGTTCTTTTGTTCCAGCTGACTCGGCCATCCCTGCAAAAAGTTTCACTGAAACTTCTCCTACGGTGTCTCCCGGTTTAGAGTTGCCATTTTGTTGCATCACTTTTTTTTCACACATGGCCTCTCTCTACCAATTGAGCATCTGTCTTTTTTCTCAGGACAGACGAGTTGATTGCTGCTCTCTTGCAGCCTGCTGCCGATACTTTTCATGAGTTTCGAGATTAAAGTTACCAAACTCACTCATTCCGTCGGTCCCGGTGTATCGCGACCCGCAGCGATAACATGTGAGACAATCAGGAACAACAAAGAATAAGATCACATCGAGCAAAGCAGTACTGAAAAGAATTGCGAACGTTGAGAATAAATCACGGTAGCCCCACGTAACGCAACTCATGGCCAGCCCAACGACCACAATTCCAACACCTAGACGTTGCGGGAAATTCTTCCTCACAAACAGCTCCGTGCTCGGGCAAATGAGACAACGAGTAAGCTGGGGCTGGGCATCTTTTGCGGCGAACTCAATCGCGTTATCCGGAATTGTAATACTTCGCTCACATGCAGGGCAGGTGAGCGACACTGACTTTTCAACATGGGATTGATAAATGCCCGCACTACAGCTTGGACATGCACACACAATATTCATGCAGTACCTTCAGCCTGGATTTTCTCTTGATTTTGACGCCCAACAGGGTTCTCACGTACCGCCGTCATTCCGAGAAGTTGTGCAGTTAACTCTCCCAAAATAACAGCCAGGCATGCTACATAAAGTATTCCTGTTGCGCTTTGAGTATTAGGTATATCCAGAGTCATACGACTCATCCACAAAAGTACCGGCAATCCAAGAAGTCCAGCAAGCCATCGAAGACATAGCAGCGCTAACCCGGTCTCATCAAGGCTCCCGTTTCCTCCAGGGGCCGCCGAGGTAACCGCCCGAAAAACATTATTAAAGAGCGTGGCGTCGGCATGTCCACCGGTATTAAAGTCCCAAACAACCATGGCCACGACCGAACAAAATAAAAGCCCCCACACAAACAATGTCTGATCAATCGAGCGACGCAGAACGTCAACCCGCATTCCAGGTGCATTGAGATACCAGTGCCCAAGAAGCATCGCGTTCACCGTAAACCCAATCAAGCAACCAGAAAGCATTTGCATCCCGGCTTGGGCAATTGTTGACTCACCGAACTCAATCGTGGCAAAACCACAGAGTGTGGCCGCCACGCCACAACAACTAAGGCCTGCCAGCCGTCGGTCCGCATACCACAACACACTTCCGAACCAAGTAACAAGTGCTGCCGTCGACAAGAGCCATATGTTTACCGACAAACCAAGCGTCGATGACAGAAGTGCTGCAAATGTTGTAAGTCCAAGTAGAACAAGGGTATTCACACGGAAAAATCCGCTTGGTACAAGCGTTGATGGAGTAATGCACAATGCAACTGCCAACCCGAAACTGAAGCGACAAAGGAAATCAACAAGCAGATTCATTTCAGGGGTTCACCATATCCTTAGAGCACGTCCAAAAAGTCTCTCAATACAACCGGGTACCGAACTGTCGTGCACACAAACCGCAGTGCGATCAACTCTTCCCACTGATAAGTGACATAACTTCAGCTCGACTAGAAACATTTGCCCGGAAAATTCCTTTCATTGCTGAAGTTACACAAACACTTTCTGGTTTCCGGACACCGCGAATCGTCATGCACGTATGAGACGCCTCTATGACCACAGCAACTCCTTTGGCCCCAAGTTCATGCTCGAGCAAATCTGCGATCTGCTCCGTCATTCGCTCCTGCAC
>JABHNP010000080.1 GCA_018694455.1 Planctomycetaceae bacterium
AGGATGAGGCGCAGTGAAGGGATGATGCATCGCGGCCCAATTACCAGATTCTTCATCATGGGCAAACATTGGGAAATCAACCACCCACGATACATGCATGGAACTTTCATCATACATGTTGAGTTTTTTACCAAGATGTTTCCTTAGCGTGTGAAGTGTTTTACAGGTCACATCAAAGCTGTCAGCTGAGATCAGTGCAAGGTCTCCTGGTTTGGCATCGAGTGACGTCCGTATATTCTCTGCAACGACAGAGCCAAGGTTTTTTGCTACAGGTCCTGTCCACGATCCAGAAGCATCGAGCTTCAGCCAGACAAGGCCTTTTGCACCTGCATCGACTGCCATTGCTGTCAGGACATCGAGGTCTTTTCTAGAGAATTTTTCAGCGGCACCAGAAACAAGAATTCCTCGGACTTTCCCACCAGATTCAACTGCACCTTTAAAAACACGGAAGTCACTCTCCTTGGTGTCTTCAGTCAGATCAATAATCTCAAGACCAAACCGTAGATCCGGAGCGTCATGGCCGTAGCGATCCATGCACTCAGCCCAGGTCAATTGGGGTAATGGAAGGGAGATGTCGACGTCGAGGATTTTCTTGGCTGTCTTGACGACAAGATCTTCGATGACACTTGTTACATCGTTGGCGTCAACAAAAGACATCTCGACATCGAGTTGTGTGAACTCAGGTTGTCGGTCGGCTCGAAGATCTTCGTCACGAAAGCATTTTGCTACCTGCACGTATCGATCAAACCCGGCAATCATTAAAAGCTGCTTGTAAAGTTGCGGTGACTGCGGCAGTGCAAAGAAGGCACCGTGGTCAAGTCGGCTTGGCACGAGGTAATCGCGGGCTCCTTCCGGAGTGCTTCTGCCAAGCATCGGCGTTTCGACATCGATGAAGCCGAGTTCATCAAAGTGATCCCGCATGATTTTTACTATGCGGCTTCGTAACAATAAATTATTTTGCATGTCAGTTCGCCGAAGGTCGAGCCAACGATTTTTGAGACGGACTTCTTCACCCGGTAGTTCCTTGGCTCCTGGTTGAAAGGCTGGTGTGTCAGCTTCATTGAGGATTTCGAGATTGCTGCAGACAACCTCGATTTCACCTGTAAGAAGTTTTGGGTTCGTGGTGCCCTCAGGGCGTCTTCCAACACGACCGGTTGCAGAAAGGACCCATTCTGATCTTGCCGCTCGAGCTCTCTCCATAACATCTGGTGGTGCATCAGGCCCAATGACAATCTGAGCTTTTCCCCAGCGATCTCTTAGGTCAATGAAAATTACACCTTTGTGGTCGCGAACGCGGTCTACCCAACCACACAAAGTGACGTTTTCTTCGAGATGGTTTGGGCGCAATTCACCGCATGTATGAGTTCGTAGCACGGTACGTGAGACCTTTCGCAATAGTTCAGGAAAAGAAAAATATGGTCTTAAAATTTCAGGCGTTCAATATTGGAAGATTGTCCGTGATAGTGACCATTTCTCAAGGTCATGCTCGCAAAATACACTCTGGAGTTCCAAGTGTGCTGAGTGACCTACTCGTCCGAGGACTTTTGAAAGAATCCTGTATGCACCAAGAGACCGACAGTCAGGAGGATTGATAGGAGCAGCAAAATAGCAGCTACTAACATGAGTGTTTTGTTGGCAGTAAAGAGCGCAATGAGGCTGAGGACAACGAAAAGAAGTGATATTCCAACAGCTGACAGGCAAAGACCCTGTTCGGTTTTGTCGTTAAAATTTAGAAAAGCCATGTGGAATTAGCGGAAAGGGAAAGATTTTGGTGTTATGCCTGAGTTCACCGAGCAGTGTGAAACGCACTCAGTTTCTGAGAGTTATTCCGGATTAATCGAAGCTCATCGGGGAGGCTGCCCAGCCTTTTGTCCTCCTGAAAACGCCAGTTCTAGTTGTTCGTCACTTGTGTCTCCGCCCAATTCTTGAAACATCATGCTCGGTTGAATATCACGATTGTGCTGGTACTTGTCACTCGAATACTCTGTGATTGCACCAGTGATTTGATGAAAGAATATTTGGCATATAGGTACGTTCGGATAGATCTTCACCGGTTGAACAGCAAACATTTCCAGTGTCCAGTATCCAGCAAAGCCGACATCACCAAAGCCAGCGGTAACGTGTACGAATAAACCGAGTCGTCCGATCGAACTTCGGCCTTCAATCATTGGGACAAGATTGTGGGTTTCTGTTCGCTCAACCGTTCGCCCTAGGTAGAGCTGATTCGGAGTAAGAACAAATCCTTCTTCTGGGATATGGACTCTGGCGACTCGATTGCTTTTTCGCATATCGAGGACGACTTCTTCGTAGACAAGCAATTCGTCATGTAGCGAAAGGTTGTAGCTGTTGGGGTTCACCCTTTTATCATCAAAGGGATCAATGTGAATATTTTCGCCAAGTTGCTGCCTGATCTCGTGGCCTGAGAGAATCATTGCGAATTTCCTTACGAACTGCGGTGGCGTTATCCGCGGCCTTGGGAGGCTGAAAATGTCCCATGACCATTCGTAGAGTGTAAGGATTGAATGAAGAAATGTCTCAAAAAAAATTCTGATTACTGAGATATTTTAAGGTGCTTCGGGACTCCCACCTTTGGGCAAAGGTTTACGAGTCCACAGCCAGCACACCGAGGTTTACGAGCAAGGCACGTACTTCTGCCATGCTGAATCAATCGGTGGCTAATGACGACCCAGTGGTTTCGAGGAATATCTCGCATAAGGTCCCGTTCAGCACGAATCGCATCTTTTGCTTTTGTAAGCCCGAGGCGACGGGAAATTCGACCAACATGCGTATCTACAACAACCCCCTCTGCCAATCCAAAGACACAGCCAAGGACGACGTTTGCTGTTTTTCGGCCAACGCCTGGCAGGGAGGTCAACTCTTCGACCGTTTGGGGAACAATCCCATCGAATTGATCAACGAGTTTACGGCAGCAACCCTGAAGGTTTTTGGCTTTGGCACGAAAAAAGCCCGTTGTCTTCACCGCATTTTCGAGCTCCTGGAGCTTTGCTTGTGACATCTTAAGGGGGGTTGGCCACTGCTTAAATAAATCAATAGTGACTATATTTACCCGTTTATCGGTGCATTGAGCCGATAAAATTGTCGCAATAAGAAGTTCGAAAGGATTACTAAAACGAAGAGAGCAATCTGCGTCTGGGTACAGCTTTTCGAGACAATCTACTATCTGGAGCGCACGTTCCTTTCTTTGAGTACGTGTTTCCCTACTAGGCACAATTCTTGCCCGCACGCTGACCGACGCTGGTTTTGTTGGGAGTTTCGCTTTCATTTTACGCTTCAAGGTAGCATAGAGGCTTCGCTCTTGGCACGTCGATGCTACGATTTCATTGTTCTGTTCCGCAATTTCCGGTAATTGTTTCCCGAGGAGATTCGATGGTGTCTGATTTGACTGATCCTTCAGAATACGAACCGCTTTATCTGGCGGGCATAGTAAAATTTAATGAATGCGATTACTACGAATGTCACGAGGTTTGGGAGGAATTATGGACAGAGTATCGCGGCCCATCGAGAAAATTCTATCAGGGACTCATCCAGGCTGCCGTTGCTTTATATCATTTTGGTAATGGTAACATTCGAGGCGCTCGTAAATTGCACGGCAGTGTGCATGGGTATCTTGAGCCTTACGGTGTTTACTATCTCGGTCTTCACCTCAATCAATTTCTTGATGCTTTTGACATTTGCTTAAAGGAAGTTGCGGCAAGTACTGAAAATTTCCCAAAAATAGATCTTGATCCGGAAACATTACCAGAAATACATCTTGATCCTCCACCTTTAACAACTAGTGGTGCCGCCGATGAATGAAGATTCACTCGCATTTTCACCAGATCAATTTTCGGGACTCGCGAGACTGTTTCCACTTCCAAATCTTGTGATGTTTCCGCATGTGATGCAGGCTATGCATATCTTTGAACCACGATACCGGTCTATGTTTGAAGAAGCGGTCTCAGACGACAAGCTTATTGCCCTTGGTGTCTTATCACCTGGCTGGGAAGTTGATTATGAAGGGCGTCCCACTCTCGAGTCGACTGCGTGTCTCTGTCGAATAGCGACATATCAGCAGACTCCAGAAGGAACTTATAATGTGCTACTACTTGGTGTTCGACGAATACAGTTGCGGGACGAACTGCCGCCAACCAAGCCTTTTCGAGTTGTTGAAGCTGGAATTATTGAAGATGAACTGCCCCCGCAGTTCTCGGACCAAAATGTTTCAGTCATGCAGCAACAACTCCTCGCGGCCTTTAAGCGATCGATTCCAAAAATGCCAACATCGTACGACCAGATTGATGAGCTTCTCGGTAGTCAAATTACCTTGGGGATGCTTGCAGATATTGTTGCCTACACTGCCGAGTTAACTTTGGGAATCAAGCTCTCGCTACTGAAAACCAGCAATGTATATGATCGCGTACAGGTGCTGCTCGATGTGCTGGGCAAAAGCAGTCAGGCAGGAGTGGCCTCACGAACGTTTCCACCGGCTTTTAGTGTGAACTGACTCTCTTTCGTGACTGAGCCTGAGGTGATTGGAAGTACTCAGCACGTCAATCAAACGCTCAGGATGGGAATGATAAAAAATCCCGACTCCGCAGGTTTTTAAAGGTTCGAGGAATCGATGTTTTTCATGGTCTTTGAGTGTAGACTAACAGCTTCAAGTGCCATGCTGTGAACAGCAGGTTTTTAAGACCGTAAGAAATGAGTGAAGGTCGCGACGTGTTAGATGACAGCCAGCAGGACACCGAACAGCAAGTAGGTGCTACGAACGGTGTTGATCACAAGAGAATCGAAGCTGCCGTTCGAGAAATTCTTACGGCAGTTGGTGAAGACCCAGATCGAGAAGGGTTGCTTGAGACACCAGCTCGTGTTGCACGCATGTACGCGGAAATGTTTAGTGGCTTGCACGATGAGCCACGGCGGCACCTGGGGAAATTATTTACTGAAAAGTATGATGAACTTGTCCTCGTTCGAGACATAGCGTTCAACAGTATTTGTGAGCATCATCTTTTGCCTTTTATGGGGCATGCGCATATTGGTTACATACCGAACGGCCGTGTGTTGGGTCTTAGTAAGTTAGCAAGAGTCGTAGAGGTGGTATCTCACAAGCCGCAAGTTCAGGAGCGAATGACAGAGCAGATCGCAGATTTACTCGAG
>JABHNP010000079.1 GCA_018694455.1 Planctomycetaceae bacterium
AAACAATTCTGCTTGTCGCATGATAACGTGAAACGTAAATTTCTGCGTGCACGCTTGATCTCAACAGACGAGTGGTCACCAGAGGCTCTGCTTGAAACAGACCTTCGGGCCAAAAACATGGTCCGACTTCTCTGTGTTTTCGCCCTTTTGTCGAGTGAGATGCCCGACAGTCTGAGAAAAATAGTACGAATAATGCATTCAAAAGCTAGTCATTTGCTACAGATTTTGGTACTTTTGAAGCATTGCGGTAACGCTCGGTATTGTTCTTCGTACGCGTATATCTTATGCAGACATCAGGAAAAAATCATTTTTTATTGGGTGCAAGCCATGTTGCATCACTTTTTAATGCGATACCAGAGGCATCATTTTTTGTAAAAGATCGGCAAAGTCGTTTTATTTGCGTCAATGAATGTTTTCTGCGCATTCATGGGTGCTCGAAGGAATTGGAAATGGTGGGGAAGTCAGACTATGACTTCCATCCAGAGGCTCTCGCTGCTGAATATGATGCCGAAGACAAGCGTGTTATGGAAACCAGGCAGCCAGTTCACAATCAGTCCGAATTAGTCACACATCACTCTGGCATGCCTCGGTGGTACCTTTGTACAAAAATTCCACTCTCGGACAACACAAACAATGTGATTGGCTTAGCTGGTGTCTTAACACCGGTTGATCAGCCTGGACAGGCTCCTCACGACTACCAGCGATTGACTCCCTCACTCAAGTATGCCGTAGAAAATTGTTGCCAGAATGTAAGTATTCCAAAAATGGCAGAACAATCTGGTCTTTCAACCAGCCAGCTTCAACGAGATTTTCGCAAATTATTTCGAATGAGTCCGGGTGAGTATGTGATGCGGCTTCGTCTCCAACTTGCTCGACGGCAACTCATTGAATCAAACGAGCCTGTGAACCTGATTGCTTCTCGCTGTGGTTTTTTTGATCAAAGCCACTTCACCCGTCTCTTTCGTAAGCATACCGGCCTCACGCCTTCCCATTATCGTCGCAAAGCCTGGAACTAAAACTGCTCAAAGAATGGCAAGAGGGTTTCTTCGCTCCTCAAGTGTTCCTCGAGTAACACCGACACGATTTGCAGCTTTCAGCTTGTTCCAGACTTCATTCCCACTTACTTCACCGATTAAAAGCTTTCGGTACATTGTAATAACATTTATGGTTTCATCTTCATCCTGATGAAGCATCTCAACTCGCAGATGCTTCACTCCTTTACTAATGAGTTGCGTCACCACTTCTGCCCCACTTTGTGGCACAGCATTGAAAAGCGTATTGCGACAACCAACATCAGCAGTCAGCAGATGATCGACAGCGATTCTGTCCCGCAAATGCACAACGTGATCATCACACGGCCTACCACAGTTTGTTTTGTCCGTCCCCGGGGATAGAACCGCACAAAACACACAATGCTCCATGTGAAACATCGGCATATGTTGATGAATAACGACTTCAAGCAAGCCGGACGGTACGGCTGTAGTTAATTCAATAAGTTGATCTCGATTGCAGTCATATGAAACTGCAATTCGTTCAACACCCTGTTGCTTGAAAAAATCAACCGTCAGTGGATTCGTTGCATTTAAAGAAAAGTCTGCCGTCACAGGAATACCCCTGTCTCTAAAATATTCGAGACCACTAAAATTCCGAACCAGAACACCACTTGGTTCACACTTTGCCAATGACGCAAAGACACCTAGTTCAGATGGCTTCTGTATTCGGGGCGTCGCAATAAACAGACACGCATTTTCCTGCTTTGCCAGTTCTACTGCACTGCGGTATTGCCGAATGTCAGAAAAATCTGCCAAAAGATTCTTCTCACCGAGCCGCAGCACAGTGTTTAATTGCGTTAGTGTTCGTACCATGACATGTAGACTAGGTTTTACTTCGTTGAATGATTCGGTTTTGTTTCCTAACGAGACGGCTTCTAAAATCTTGCGCAAGCTTCTATCAATATTGCTTTGCCGATGCCGTACAGGCTGAACACTCACCAATTCCTCTAAAGCTAAGACAAGCCGTTTTCGGAGAATTCCCAAAACACTAAACGGCGCCATCGGATTACCCTCGATGGTGGCAGCTACATTTTGCAGCATAAATGGTGTCCCACCAAGACGACCGAACTGCTCCGCAAGCATTACCTGCGTGAGGGGATGACGTTTCGCTTCTTGCAATGTCGTATCTGAAACAATTTCACAACTGCGACCATCTGAGAGCGTTGCCGTAATTTTCAGTGGCTCACCTACTGCCGCGAAGACTTTAAGACCAATTGGCTGCTGCCTTCCATGTTGGGATGATTGAAAAGACTTTCGCAAACGCTGAGTTACTTGTGGATCATCTGTTTTCCATACCTGTGAGCCGTTTTCGATTTTTTCAAAATCGATAGCTTCCCGACCAAATGTGAGCTCAACAACACCGCCACTCACAGATTCTGTGAGCGACTGTCCTCGACGAAACACCTCGTATACTCGTGCTCCTTGAGACGCTGCATCAGCCTGAGTGTCAAAAGCAACACCATCTCCTCTCCTTACTGATGCTTGTAGCGCAACTGTAATACGATCTCGTGAAATATTCCGAACATGCCCAAGAAACACACCACGTTTTGCACTACTAGTCGCTGGAACAAGCATCTTGTGGTCACAGCCATTAAGCCACCCCGGAGAGAATCCTCGTGAAAAGGTGAGCTCCATTTCCTCGATCTGCTTCGGTTCAAAAAGTACCGGGTTTCCCGAAACCGCCGAATCAATTGCCTGACGATAGTGTTGCGTAATGGACGCAACGTACTCCGGTGATTTAAGACGCCCCTCTATCTTCAAGGACGTTACTCCCGCGTCCAAAAGTTCGGGCACGAGTGCAAAGCCTGCTAAATCCTGTGGAGACAACAGATACTTCTGATTTCCCAAGTCAACGTGTTCTCCGTCACAGATAACCTCGTAGGGGAGCCTGCAGGCCTGGGCACACTGGCCACGATTTGCACTTCGACCACCTAGCGATTCACTGGTCAGACATTGCCCTGAATAGGCAACACACAATGCCCCGTGCACGAATACTTCCAGCGGCATATCCGTATTTTTTGCAATATCTGTTATTTCATGAATAGATAACTCCCGTGCAAGTACAACACGTTGAGCCCCAATTTTTTCAGCTAGCCGAATTGTTTCTGCACTGGTGAGAGTCATCTGGGTTGATGCGTGCACTGATAGATCCGGGCAAATCTCTCGTGCAAGACATGCCGCACCAACATCCTGCAGAAGAACTGCATCAGTTCCAGAATCTGAAATAGCAGCGAGTGTTTCTGCAAAGCTTTGCAACTCATTGGTAAAAATGAGTGTGTTGAGTGTGACATATCCTCGAACACCATATCGATGCAGAAATGTAATCACACCAGGCAATTCTTCGAGTGAGAAATTTTCTGCCCGAGCCCTCGCATTGAAACCAGAATTTAGCCCGAAATAAACGGCATCAGCCCCATTTGCGACTGCTGCACGAAGACACTCGTGATTTCCGGCTGGCGCAAGGAGTTCGATTCTTGGTTGCATCCACAACAGTATAGTTCACCAAAAATACTGGCGTCACATCGGAAAGGAAATTTGATGTGTACATGCAATGAGTAGCCCACATAAAAATTCAATGAGTGCCGCTAAATTCTAAGAAAATGGCTGCTGAAACTAATACAGTATCAACAGCCATTTTATCGACTTGCTCGGGGAAATCTTGCGTCCACCCGAATAGTCATCAGTTATGAAACAGAACACATCATTTCTTGTTATCACGAACAAGCTGCGTCTGCCAAACTTCAGGAAGCTCCAACAACCCTGCCATCTTTGCGCACAGTTCTTTGACTTCATCCTCTGTCTTTGCCTTTTTTAACTTGCCAAGCAAGTCCTTGAAGGCCGCTACATCTTCGGGATTTCCTGAAACTTTTTCGACATCCATCTCAATGTATTTGCATTTTTCCCTGACTCCCCCAAGGCTGAATCCACCTGCTGTGGATGAATCGTACATTTCTCCTAAGTATGAGGCTACGTCTCGTTTTGCCTGTAGATTTTCGCCTATGGGAGTACCACCAGACCCTCCACTACAACCAGCCACCAAAGCCAGCAGGCAAGCTGCTGTTAGATATTCAAAAGCATTACGCAATGTTTTCTCCCTCAAATAAGAATGTTTATTAGATAAGTTCCCTGCACACCACACGATACGTGCTCATGGTGATGTGCAGGGGAACTTTTTACGAGTGAAACTCGCTACCACAAATCAAACACGTTGAGTGTCTGATTATGGAAGCGTACTGAGCTTTCCTGATGCTCGACAAACAGCATTGCGATAGGTTGCATCGTCAATACTTGTTGACAAAAACTTCACAGCACCACCAGCAGTTACAACACCAAACATGTCGCCTGTATGACCGGAACTACCTCCTTGGTAATTTCGCTCCCACTCTTTGCCGGAGACGCTCGCTTTGTTATGTTCGATATCAACTGTGTCATTATGAGTAACCCACGTTACATGACCGTGCTCACCACGAGCCCATTCAGAACCGGTTGCATTTTCTACGAGTAAAATTGTTTCACTCATGCCGTCGGTATATTCAGCAAAGCCAATTTCTCCATCTCGGCTATTCCTGCCAGAAGTGACGGCACCGTTTGCAGCACCCAGACGCTGCTCGTTCCAAGCATTTTTTTTGTATTCTGGATCACCAACCACATTAGACTTCCAATACCGACGCCCAAGGTTTAAACGATAATTGTTGCTACCTTTTACTTCAGTTCGACCATTGTTGGCAGCATAAAGCCTGCCAGTCTTATCCTTTAGATCACCGACCCATGACGGACAGTTCAGTGTCGA
>JABHNP010000078.1 GCA_018694455.1 Planctomycetaceae bacterium
AGTCACTTCTCCTGCTGTGATGTCGTTGACGACCATCGCACCAGTGCCAATAAAGACGAGACCGAAAGTTCCGCAGAGTTCGGCAACGAGGCACTGTGAAAGCAGTGGTGAGCTAGTCTGTGTTGTCACATCGTCGTGAGCACTCATAAAAAAGAATCTCATTTGTGATTTTTATTGTGCCTGAGCGTATAAGCCGGAAGGCCTCGTTCTCAAACGGCATGCCACCAGCACCTGCCTACCTGAACATGATCATCTATTTTTTAACAGACGGCGGGTTATTCAACAGTTAACAGCCAACCTCGCACTCTGGCGTGCACCTTGGCAACTCGACCCATATAGTGATCCATACTGTATGGGCCTGCGGCCCTAAGTATATGGTATTTCGCATCCTTATGATCACCATTGGCTTCGGCAAAAAGGCCTAGATACAGATGGGCATAACACAACTGATTGCGTTGCTGCTGAGCACTTCCTTGTGCTGCATGCGAAAGCACTTCTTCTTTGCTGCCATCTCCTTGATACAGACTGAGTATCTGTTTCATAGGTACACGTGAATCCCGTCCAACAGCGAGCATATTCCGACGAGCATTGTCTGGTGACGTTGCCCGCGCGACGCACAGGTAATGCCATGCAGGGTTTTCAACATCATTGGGGTTCACCGTTTTATGGAGCTCAAACTGTTGGCGACCAGCTTCGTATTGATCCGCGTAATACAGCGCAAGGCCACGCTGCCACAGTCCCGGCTGACAATCTGGTTGTACCTGTACGAGCTGATCAAAAGCATCTACTGCTTTATCTGGCTTTGCATCAAAGAAGAGCGAGACCGCTTTTTCAAAAATATGATCTGGTGCACCGAGAAATTCCTCTTTCGCAGCAACATCTGATGTTTCGTCGGCTTGCAGCAGAGAGAGATAACGCTCCGTGTTGCACACGCAGAGAACTATCCCAATAAAAACACCATGTCTGATAAAGACACCGTGCCACGTTGTTACTGTTTTCCCCGCTACGATAATGCCGTCAATCGTTCGTTTGACAGTCACAGGCAAACCCTCTCCATTCAACAAACCGAATATTATCCAAAAAGCGTCACCCGATGATGCCATCTCCATCGATGTCAATCTGGAACAGCACTTCCTTCGCCTGCAATGAGGTGTCACTTGGCCCCTCTTCACCTTGGTAGAACCCATTCTCGTCAAGAATCCACGCGTAGACATCTGTTCCAGTCCCATCAAGTACACGAAGTCGACCAAGCTCATCGCGAGCAGCTGCCAGAACAGTCGCTCCGTTTCGACTGAGTGGAATTTTCCCCTGCCAGTAACTGTCCGAACGCATGATTGAAATGGGGGAACCTCCTGAATCACTGAGGGAGACCAAGCCTAAATAGTCGACTAAAACCCTGACCTCAGTTGTTGCAGCGACTTCTGTGTACGAGATTGCACCATTCTGAGTTCCATAGTCATAGAAAATACTGCTGTAACTGCCTGCTGGGAGATCAAGCCCAGACGCTGTCGCGCTTGCCTGGCCCAGACTACCCGGATTATCCCGTGCTATCGACCACATTGAAAGCATGCCAAGGCCTTTATTTCTGGCGAAGTCTTCGAGCATGTGTGCATCATCTATTGTAAAAATTTCTGTAAGCACATCGTTCACACCAATCATTGGAGTGACACCAAGTTGGCTCCATCCAAATTGATGACCATATTCAGAGTACATTGATGAGAGTTGATTATGGGCACCCTCAGCTGAGGAAATTGCATAGTAACCCATTGTCTGTGCATTCGGACCAGTAGTTGGAGCCGCCCATTCACCATAATCCATCGTCATGAGGTTCACACCATCGAGAACAACACCAGCCTGCAAGGCCGAGCGTATGACGTGAAACCCGTTATACGTCAGACCTGTTGGTAGTGCCGGCAGGGTGTACCAGACTTCAACATCTGGGCGGGCCTCCTGAAAAAGTGCCAACGCTTCACTGCGTAAAGCGATAGAGACCGGATCTGCGATGGCACTTCCTTCGATATCAAAGTCGATGCGATTGAGAGAATATTTATTGACAACATCGATGTAGACATTCGCAAGTTCTTGTGCCGTTTTTCCCTGGGAGGCATGTACGTGGGCTAGGCTGTTTCCTGCAGCACCACCGAAAGAAATCATTACGCTGCCGCCGGCATCTTGGAACGCAGATATCGAATCGTTTATTGCAACCGCTCGCTCAGATTCTGAATCTAAGGTAAGGGAGTCCCACCCAGCCCAGGCCGCTTTTCCATCTGTCGTCGACAGAATGAAAGCAAGGGTCAAAAGCGAGGTGCCTCGGATTGCAGCTATCTCGGTAAGGTTTGGAACAACCCAAAAACCCATATCCACATACGGGGCAAAATAAGCTTCGCCCCACCGTTCATCACCCTCATTTCCTGAATTTACTCCCGCGACAGTTTCAATCGCTCCGTCACCATCAATATCTATATGAAACAACGACTCCTTGGCTCGCAATGATGTATCGCCCGGACCTTCTTCACCAACGTAGTGCCCATTCTCATCCAGAATCCAGGCATAGACATTACTACCACTCCCATCAAGCAGTCGAAGGCGACCAAGATCATCACGAGCAGCGGCCATGAGGGATACTCCATCTCGAATCACAGGAACACTACCCTGCCAGTAACTGTCTGCACGCGTGATCCCAATTGGATCACCACCAGAATCACTGACATACGCCAACCCTGCGTCATCGACTAGAACTCTGACTTCCGTTGTTGAGGCAACTTCGTTGTAAGAATCGGTACCCTGATCATTACGAGGATCATCGACACCATACTGAACCTGATCCCCATCTGTGACTGCACCAATTGGTGATTCCGGGGTGAGCAATCCTGAACGACTAACCATTGCGACCTGCTCAAGACTCAATCCAAATGACTCTTCAAGCTGGGATTCAACAATTTGATCATGATGAAATTCGATATTGAACGGAACGAGCTGATTTTTGGAAACACCAACAAGCAATGTACTCTGGCCTGATGTTTTAGAGGAAAGAAGTAACCCTTCGGGGGTGTCCTCTACGAAAATCCGCTCTCGCGAGCCGTAGTAGAGAAAACTCAGTTTCATTGAGTCAGGATCAAACCCTTCAATTCGCTCATGCACACCGACTTCATGTGAGCGAATATATATTGTACTGGCATCACGGGGACCAACACCACGTTCCCAAGAAAGCGCTCCTCCAATATCTTGACGAAGATGTTCATTGATGATGACTGAAAAATTCGCTTCTGTTAAATCATCGAAAGTGACGCCCGAAATTATCTGTTGCTGAGGGGCGTCCGCCCACAAATCAATAACAGCAGGCTCTCCGGAAGCAGTTTTTGCCAAAACAAGACCATGAGATGATGCCTGACCGAAGCTGAGGCGATCGCGAGCCGGATCAAAATCAGAAATATCGACATGCGTTGGGTCAACCATGAAGACTCTGCCATCACCATCAATGGTATCGAGGGAAGGCGCTAGCCTTGGACGTGGCGATAGCAAAACTGCAGGAATAACACTTCGACGAAGAGGCTCAGGCCCATTGCAGATACCGGTAACACGAAGTTGAGTGAGGATCGTTTCTGCCTCATTGGATGCACCATGCACACGGAAAGAAACAGCTCCGCCCGGTGAAATGTCTGGGTTCCACAAGGGGCCTCGGACTGTGTACCGTGATCCTGAGCGAGCAACAACTTTTCCATTCCAGAAAGCATCTAGTTCACCTGCAGAGTCAAATTCCACCATCCAACCAGCAAGCATATGATCACTTTTATTCTCGACAACTACCTCACCGATGAAGCCGGGGCCCCAATTGTTTATCTCATTGAAAGTCGCATGATACAAATCGCTTGTACCACTAAGACTTGGATTACTTGGATCTTGCGACGGCACAACCTGCTCCACTAGTGAAACTGCAGAGGTATCGAGGGCCTCACCATTGATGACATAATTCACCGGTGACGCGAGTTGAGCAGCTGGAATACTGGCCGAGCCAATAAACCCAAAGACGACTGATCGACCTGCTTCAAGATTTGCATTCCAACCCCCGTTGGCAATGGTATAGCGGTCACCTTCCCTGGCAACAATTGTTGCACCCCAGATTGATGATATATCTGCTTCGTATTTGAAAGTAACAGACCAGTCGTTGACTGCTTCGGTGTCTCCATTGTGCAGTCTTATGTTTGCTTCAAACTCAGTTCCCCAATCATGGACAACTTCATAGGTCGGAGCAACGACTGCCATCATTGCTCGCTTTTCCAGTAACTCCATACCATCCGCTTGTTCAACAGTATCCCGCCGGAGCCGCCTCTTGTCTTGTCGATGCTTGATGCAACCTTTTTTTCCATCAGAACCACGAGCAGACCAAGGCCGGATGGCCATAAATATTGCCTTTCTTTATCGAAGAGTATCTTGACCCCAGAAATAAATTTTTTATTGCGTGACAAGTACTTCTATCAACCCTCTCGTTGCCTCTTTGAACTTCCGCGTGGGGGCACTGGCTTGAGAGTATTTTTGACCTCCTACTATGGTTAGCTTCTACGAGACTCGCGGCACCAAAGTTCATCGGATTTTACGCACACCCGGCCTGAGCCTCGGGGAAAATCGTTTTCCGATACTCATTTTGACCTCAAAGTATCCATCAGGCCTTTAGGTTAACTTGATGTCCGGGATACTTCTGTATGCACCAATTGCCCATTTTCCTGATGAAAACCCTGGGCTGTTTACGGTACCAGAGATTGCTTCACCCCGGCTGCCTGTAACCTGAGTCACGCCGTAATACTCACGAGACAGACGACCGCTTCGTAATTGCCCTGCCGCGACAAAAAAAGTACCTGTTTCATTGAGCTTGATTGTGAATGAAAAAATGGTTCTCCCGCCTGCTGTCTTCATAGCACTTGCTGAAAAAGTAACAACTGAATCATTGACTTCTCCAGCGAGTGGGATTGATTCCGTACTTGGTGAAAAACCTGCATTTACGGAGCGTCGCGTCGAGGTCGACTGCTGCCCTGAAGATTTATTTTCCTGAATTGCCCGCATTAACCAGAAAAAGAGCAACAGGGCACCAAGTGGCACACCAAAAGCGGTTGGTTTCTCTAGAAAGTTTTCGGCAAGAAAAAAACAAATGAAACCATTTGGAACATGGATTACTAAACCCAAAGCAACACCCCCAAAAACCTGGTTCACGTATTCGCAAAGCCTATCGGTTCACTGCTCATTTTTCACAACAGGAGCCAAATATATATTACGAAATCTGACACTTGTGTGATCGCCTTGCAGATAGATTGGCCCGGGCTGAGTTGGGTCTGTGAAAACCGCGCCTGCCGTCGGCCCCAATACAGGTTGATTGTCAATTACCTTTTCTCCATTGAGGATCACCGTAATGTGTCGATCAACAAGGGTGAGATCATATGCTTGCCATACGCCCCCCTCTTTACCCGCATTCTTCATCGGCTCAATTCTTCCAAAGATGGCACCGACGCCTTGTTTACCTTGCATCCTGCTATTTCGATCAACAACCTGGGCTTCATACATCCCCCGCAAATAGATACCACTATTACGTGCTTCACCGATATTGAACTCAACGTGCAGCCAGAAATCCTCAAATACCGCGTGCGTACGTAGGTTTGCGTAGGCACCTGTGGCACTGAAGTCAGCCTTGGGAGTTGTATTCACTAATTCGTTGTCTTGAACGTGCCATCCCATTTTCTTATCAGATTCATAAGGCTGCCAACCTGTCAGATCCTTGCCATTGAAGAGTGCTGTTGGAAGCCCAAACCGAACCTTTGATAAATCTGGCGGCGTTGACGAAACGGGTGGAATCTTTATGCCCGTAAATGCATCGTGCTGAACGGAACCGTCTGGTGAGGTTGTGCAGACCACGCCATCAAGAGACCCATTTGTCATACCAACGTTGACTGTCTTGGTATCAGTTGTTTTTTTGTTTTGACGAATTCTGAATGCCAGCCGTCCGTCCGTCATTATGACATCCGTGTGAGGTCCATCGGAGCCAACATAGAGCCGCATCCTAACATCCCAGACCCCATCCGTTTTATGAATGCTCATCCAAGAGGGCGTACCTGACTCCATCTGAAGCGACCAATCTCCAATGAGTTCGTCGCTTGCGAAAACGATAAAAGGTGATAGGAAAAAGAAAACAGCAACGAGCAGCAGGATGCTCGGGGTAATCATTTTTCTTCCAGTCAGTTTGCTAACGAACACGTTCACCCGACCCCCCTACTTATTCCTGAGACTGACAACCGTCACAATACCAACTAGTGTACCTGACCAACATTGCTTCACACATTTAAACTAATGTCACGGCAAGTGTTGTATTGGAACAAAAACATTTCGACAACGTGCGTGCGAATTAGACCTACTGTTTCAACAACTCAATTGAAACCCGAGAGCACACTCTGCTTAGCTCGAAACTGGCGGCTCACCCATGCCGATAATTATGCAATACAATGCACATTATTCTGGGTTTTAATTTGATTTCCTTAGGTGACAAGTAAATACTTTCATAACCCTGAAACATATTCAGGTGAAGAAAAAGGGACACATCTGGGGGAGATCAGCTTGAGGAATTCAAGCAATAACCAAAACCCAGTAATGTGATGATCTCAAAACACCGCCGTCATTTCCTTGTACTAGCGTTCGCGGCGGATCAAGTCACTTCCGGAGGAAGGCTGAATCATGAGTGATCGGATCGCAATTGTCGATGGCATACGAACACCGTTCTGCAAGGCCGGCACTGACCTCAAAGGTTTCTCTGCGCAGAAACTCGGATCACTTGTTATCCGAGAGTTACTCGACCGTTTGTCGATTGATGGGAATCTTGTCGACGAAGTTATTATGGGCTGCGTTGCAAACCCGGTCGAGGCAGCAAACGTCGCGCGTGTAGCCGCTTTGATGGCTGGTCTGCCCGAACGCTCTCGCGCCTACACGGTTTCACGCAACTGCGCTTCAGGATTCGAGTCGGTCACCAGTGCATACGAAAAAATTGCCAGCGGATTCGATGACGTTGTGATTGCCGGTGGCACGGAATCGATGACAAACATTCCGCTGATCTACAACGAGGACATGACAAGGTTGTTTGCAGGGCTGATGCGTTCAAAAACAGGGTTTCAAAAACTGAAAACAATACTGTCCTTCCGTCCGCATTTCCTGAAACCGATTGTTGGCGTAGTCTGCGGATTATCTGATCCTGTATGCGGTCTTAACATGGGGCAGACTGCGGAGAATATTGCGAAGCAGTGTGGAATTACGCGGGAGCAACAGGATGAATTTGCTCTTACCAGTCACAACAAGGCATTGGCACACCGAGACAAACTTGCTGATGAGATCATGGCTGTACCGGTAGAACCGAAGTACGAATCAGTTTGTGACACTGACAACGGTCCACGCCAGGGGCAGTCACTCGAAGCATTAGCGAAACTCAAGCCCTATTTCGATCGAAAATCTGGCACTGTGACGGTCGGCAATGCCTGTCCAATCACTGACGGAGCCAGTGCGCTTTTGATGATGAAGGAATCGAAAGCCGAAGAACTCGGACTGCCGCCGCTAGGTTTTGTCAAATCGTATTCATACGAAGGGCTCAGCCCCACCGTGATGGGCCTCGGTCCTGTCTACGCCATTTCAACGGTTCTCAAAAAATCTGGCATGGAACTCGATCAGATGTCATTCGTCGAGATCAATGAAGCCTTTGCGGCTCAGGTTCTGGGATGTGTGCAACTGATTGAGTCCGACCAATTCGCAAAAAAGGAACTCGGTCGAGACAAAGCCATCGGCAGCCTGGAACTCGAACGGCTAAACGTCAACGGTGGGGCCATTGCACTAGGCCACCCGGTCGGCGTCACTGGCAATCGTCTGATCCTGACGGCCCTGAAAGAGCTTCATCGTCGGGGTGACCAGCATGCACTGGTATCACTCTGTATTGGTGGAGGACAAGGTGGAGCGATCATTCTGGAACGAGCATCGTAATATAATAGAGGAGCAAAAACTGGCCCACAGAAAAACAGCCAGACAAACAAGAAAACCTGGCCAACCAGAGAACCAAATTCAACCAGAGAACTCAACCGAAAGAAAAACAAAACAACAACCATCAGGATACATCGTTTCCTACCAAGCTTCAGAAACAATTGAAGACCACTGGCGTCAACGAACACGTTACTACAACTGACAAGTCAGCACTGCCATGAGCTATTTTAAACAAACTATCGATGGCGACATTGGAACTCTTGAGTTCGATACTCCGGATTCCAGCGTAAACATTCTGAGTAGTGCCGCTTTGATGGAACTGGAACAGCAGCTCGATGAGATTGCTGGTCGTTCAGACATCAAGGTGCTGCTGATTACGAGCGCCAAAAAATCCATTTTTATCGCGGGAGCCGACATCAAAGAGATCGAATCAATCACTGATCCTCAGGTAGCCAGCGAGAAATGCAACCGTGGTAAGCAGGTGTTTGACAAGCTTGAGAAACTTCCGCAAATAACTGTCGCTGTCATCAACGGGGCATGCCTGGGCGGCGGTTATGAACTTTCGCTGGCCTGTACTTATCGCGTTGCCGGTTTCGCTGGGTGCGTCAAGATTGGTCTGCCCGAAGTCAGGCTGGGTATTCTTCCTGGTTTTGGCGGCTGTGTACGGCTTCCGAAACTCATTGGTATTGGCAATGCCCTCTCGGTAATACTGCCTGGGAAAGTCCTCGATGCGAATCGCGCACTCACATTAGGAATGGTCGATCGACTGTTCTACGATCCGATCCTTATTGAACAGGCAAAAACATTTGGACGGGCTGTTCTCTCGAAAAAAGAAAAGGTGCATCGGCGACGGAAGACCCTCATCACCAAACTGCTGGAGGGAAACCCGGTCGGTCGCATTATTCTGTTCAGTCAGGCTCGCAAGAGCGTCATGAAATCAACAGCTGGTCATTATCCTGCCCCCCTGGTTGCGCTGGACACCATCAAGAGTCTCGTTGGGAAGTCGCAAGCGGAAGCTTTCCGACTGGAAAGCGAGGGATTCGGCAAACTCGGTGCGTCAGAAATTTCCAAGAACCTGATTCACGTGTTCTACCTTGATGAACAGTACAAAAAGAAAAAATGGAACGATGCAGAACCAACTCTTACGCACGTTAAAAAAGCGGGTGTTGTCGGCGCTGGCGTAATGGGTGGTGGCATTGCACAGCTGCTGGCCAAAAACAACGTCATCTGTCGGATCAAAGACCTTAACAATCAAGCTCTCGCTCTTGCGCTGAAAACCGCTCGCGACGTCTACAAGTATCTACTGAAGACACGTCGCATGAAAAAGGGACAGGTCGAGGCGCAGATGAGTCTGATATCACCAACAACAACGTATGACGGATTTAAGAACGCAGATGTCGTTATTGAAGCCGTCGTGGAACGCATGGATATCAAGAAACAGGTCTTCAAGGAGCTGGACGAAGTTGTCCAGCCAACTGCCTGTTTGTTTACCAATACATCGTCACTATCTGTGACGCAAATGGCGGAATGTACAAACCGACAGGACAAAGTCTGTGGTTTTCATTTCTTCAATCCGGTACATCGCATGCCGCTGCTGGAGATCATCGCCACGGAGAAAACAAGTGAGCAAACGATCGCCACTGCAGTCGCCTTTGCCAGACAACTTGGCAAGATGGTTATTGTTGTCAAAGACAAAGAGGGCTTCATCGTCAACCGTATACTACTGCCGTACATGAACGAAGCGGCGTACCTTTTCCAGGAGGGAGTCGACACGAAGCACCTCGACGATATCGTCAAGCGATTCGGTATGCCAATGGGGCCAATGGAACTTGCTGACGAAGTGGGGATCGACGTCGGCTATCACGTCGCCCACATTCTGGAAGGCGCATATGGCAAACGCATGCGTATCGCTGAGATCCTAAAGACCGTCTACGAGGCGGGAATGCTTGGTAAAAAGTCGGGCGAGGGTTTCTATATCCACTCAGGCAAGCACAAAACGGTCAGCAGCAACGTACAGAACATGCGTGGTAACACAGTGTTTACCCTCGACGATAACGTCACACTCAAACGCCTGCTCTACATCATGATTAACGAAGCCTCCCGATGCCTTGAAGAAGGCGTTGTTGAGTCGGCCAGCACGATCGATGTGGGCATGATTTACGGCACTGGGTTCCCACCGTTCCGAGGCGGCTTGTTGCGATATGCGGATTCAGTGGGCGTGAAACATATCGTGTCGGACCTCAAAAACTTCCAAGATAGATTCGATCAGCATCGATTCGAACCAAGTCAACTTCTGTTGAGCATGGCGAAAACAAACGACACGTTCTACCCGTCGTAAAGCTACGCCATTCACACAGGAAACACGTGCAACACAACGGAAAGAGGCAAGTGCATAATGAGTATGTTCGATAAAAATATTGGCAAAGAAGCACGGGCGTCGCTGGAATTCGCCGAGGATTCGCGGGAGACCGAATGGGTTCATCCAAGCTTTGCTGCGCTGTTGTATCAGGGGAAAGTCAAGTGGGATCTGATGCATCCATTCCCTCGTCAGTCAGACGAAGACAAAAAGCTTGGTGACGAATTTCTTGCGAAGCTTGAAGCATATCTAGAAGCAAACTACGACGCTGATGAAGTCGACAAGACAGGGGAGATTCCTGAGAGCATATTGAAGGGGCTTGCGGAACTCGGATGTTTTGCGATGAAGATACCCACGCAATACAACGGGCTGGGATTAAGCCAGGTGAACTACAACCGGGCCCTGCACCTCACAGGAAGTTACTGCGGCAACCTGACTGCCCTGCTGTCCGCGCATCAAAGTATCGGTGTTCCGCAGCCACTACTGATGTTCGGAACAGACGAGCAGAAAGAAAGATTTCTTCCTCGTTTTCGCGACGGGGCAATTTCTGCCTTCGCACTGACAGAAGCCAATGCCGGCTCCGATCCACGAGCGATGACAACGACAGCGACACTGACAGAAGACGGATCGCATTACGTCATCAACGGTGAGAAACTCTGGTGCACCAACGGCACAAAGGCAAACGTTATCGTCGTCATGGCCGTCACACCGCCAAAGATTGTCCGAGGTAAAGAGCGCAAGCAGATCACCGCGTTCCTCGTCGAAATGGACACGCCGGGTGTCGAAGTTGTGCACCGCTGCCGATTCATGGGACTAAAGGCGCTCTACAACGGTGTGATCCGATTTACGGACGTCAAAATCCCGAAGGAGAACATGATTCTGGAGGAGGGCGATGGCCTGCGCCTGGCGCTCAAGACACTCAACACCGGACGACTTTCAATACCAGCGGGTGTTACTGGAAGCAGCAAATGGTGCATGAAGATCAATCGAAAATGGACGAATGAACGCGTTCAGTGGGGACATCCGATTGGCGAACATGAAACGATTGCTGGCAAACAGGCAAAGATTGCTTCAGACACATTCGCAATGGACGCTGTCTGGAAAGTAGCCTCTACGATGGCTGACAACAAACACTTCGACATTCGGCTCGAAGCGGCCATCGCCAAACTATTCAACACCGTCGCCCACTATGAGATCTTGCAGCAGACGCTACAAATCCGTGGTGGCCGTGGATTCGAGACTGCGGATTCACTACGGGCACGAGGCGAGGAGGGCATTGCGATTGAACGATTACTAAGAGATTCTCGTGTGAATCTTATTTTCGAAGGTTCATCGGAGATCATGCATCTGTTCATCGCGCGTGAAGCACTGGATTTCCATCTGCAGCATATTGGCGCACTCTTCAAACCGGGTGTGTCACTTGGTGGCAAGGCCGTGGCATTATTCAAGATGATGAAGGCCTATGCTTTGTGGTATCCAACGCTTTGGATACCGGTACTGTCCACCAGTCAATTCGGTATGGACGACCGGCTTAATCGCCACATGAGAACGGTTGCGCGGCTCAGCAAGAAAATGGCTCGCACGCTGTTCCACAAGATGGCAGTCCATCAGAAAAAAATGGCAGAGAAGCAACTGCTGATTAACCGCTTCGTACAGATCGGCACAGAGCTGTTCATCATGTCAGCCGCGTGCTCATATGCAGACAGCCTACAAGCAGACGGACCGAACGCCCGAAATGCCGTTGAACTCGCGGACTACTATTGCAAAGAAGCCACAACACGAATCGGAACACTATTCCGTGACATTGGTCGCAACAATGACGCCGCGACGCTCAAACTGAATAAGAGCTTCATGCAAGGGAAATTTGAATGGCTTGAAGACGAGATCGCCCCAAACTGATACCCAGCAGAAACTGAAAGCTGGCAGGAATGGAGAGCCAGCAAAATGGAACGCCGCCAAAACGAAAGACCTACGTGGCTCGGGCTGACAACAAAGAAGAGTGGTTTGTTTTCAATGGACCTGCCGTCCGCGAATGACCGACCGCACGAGGTGCGACCATAACTTGCTGGAATCAGCCCCAATCAAACCCGATGACTGTTGAACAAGATGAACGACAAGACGCAAACAACCCCAACTCTGACTCGCGATCAACTGGCCAAGAGACTTGGCAAAAGTGCCTTTGCATTTCGGGGTTACAATGCGACGAACCTCGGAAGAACACCGGAACTGCTCCGCCACCCGAAGTACGGACAGATCGTTGAAAAATACCTTCAGCGGGCGAGTGACATCTGCACCGACGTGATGAAGTTTCCAGTCGACCTGGCTCAACGAGTTCGACTTGAAAAAGAAGCCACCCTCAAGGAGTACCACGAGTCGATTGCGCTGATTGTCACCATGGAACTGGCACAGCTTGAAATTCTTGAAACCTTCTTTGAGATCTCACTTATCGACGCAAACATGATGTATGGTTTTAGCCTCGGCGAATTGACTGCGCTGACTGCTGGCGGTGTGTTAACGCTGGATGACGCACTGAAGATTCCCCTCATGATGTCTCGGGACGCTGCTGAACTTGCGGACGACGTCACCCTGTGTGTTTTGTTCTCCCGTTCTGGGAAATTCATTCCACGCAAAAATGTGCACCGGCTTTGCGCGGAGATTAACGCCGAGGGGAATGGCGTGATTGGTGTGTCAACGTTTCTGGCTCCGAACTCGATGCTGCTGATCGGCCAGAAAGACACGGTTCAGCGATTAAAAGAACGTAAGGGAGAGATCACCACAGAGCGTATTTCTGTCAGGGTGAATGACGACAAATGGCCTCCGCTGCATACGCCCATTGTGTGGCAGCGAAACATCACGGATCGCGCTCAATTTCTAATGCACACCATCGAAGGTGGGTTCACCGCGCCCACAACACCTCTGTTTTCGATGGCGACTGGTGCTTTCAGCTATGACGGCGACAACACCCGGGATGTTGTTGCTCAGTGGATCGACAAGCCGCAACTGCTTTGGGAGGCCATCGATGCAACACTGGCACGCGGTGTGGAAACGGTCATCCATATCGGGCCGCAACCCAACATTATTCCTGCAACGTTTGGCCGACTGGCTGCGAATGTGGAGTTACTTACGAAAGACCGGCTACCAATGCATACGCTATCAAGAATCGTTCAGTACGGCTGGCTGTCAGCCGTGTTACCAAAACGAACGAATCTATTGCGAGCGCCGAGCATCGTACATGTGACACTGGAGGATTGGCTGCTGGAACAGGACATCGCATAACGAGTCATTGATTAGCAGGGAATATCAGTACCATGAACGCCTCGGGCAATCCCTACAAAAACGAGTTCACACGTCTGCTGGCGATTGAAAGCCCGATTATCTGCGGCGCGATGTATCCGTGTTCAAATCCTGAACTGGTTGCAGCAGCATCTGAGGCGGGTGGTATCGGAATCGTGCAGCCGATCAGTTTGACGTACGTGTATGGTTACGACTATCGCGAAGGGCTTCAGTACATCCGATCGCTGACGGACAAGCCGATTGGAGTCAACATACTGGTTGAGGGCAGCAGCGGCACGTATCGAAAGCGTCTTGAAGAATGGATGGAGATCTCACTGGAAGAAGGCGTCCGTTTCTTTGTGACGGCACTTGGAAATCCACGTTGGGTTGTGGACAAGGCCAGCCAGATGGGCGGCATTGTCTTTCATGACGTCACCAATGCCACACATGCAAAGAAAGCACTCGACAATGGTGTTGCTGGATTCATCTGTGTCAACAATCGCGCGGGCGGTCACGCTGGTGAACTCACACCGCAGGCTCTTTACGATGAGATTTCACCATTGGAGATGCCCACAATCTGTGCAGGCGGTGTTGGTGGCCGCCAGGCATTTAAAGAGGCCCTTGAAACTGGCTACCTTGGCGTTCAGATGGGAACTCGCTTTATTGCCAGCAGAGAAGCGGCTGCACACGGTGACTATAAGAATGCGATTATTGCTGCCAAGGCG
>JABHNP010000323.1 GCA_018694455.1 Planctomycetaceae bacterium
ACAGGAGAGTTAAATTGTGATGTCGGTGGTGTGCCCTGTCGGCCGGAAATCAACGAGGAGGTCGCGCTTCAGCCGCGTCAGGTGATGGGAGCGTTCGCATCTGCATGGGTTCCAAACCCAAAGTCCGAGCAGCGTCATCGACGAAGTCTCTACATTTTGAAATTGCGAGGTGTGAAGCATCCTATGCTTGAGGTTTTTAATACGCCTGCACCAGATTTCTCGTGTGAACGACGTGAGTCATCAACAGTCACGCCACAGGCGTTAAATCTTTTCAACAGTAAGAATTCGTACGATCGAAGCCTCGCTCTGGCTCAACGCGCATGGGAGGAGAGTTCTGGTGAAACTGGAAATCGTGATCTGCGGGCGTTGCGACGCATTTATGAATTGGTGTTATGCCGTGAGCCTCAGCCAGAGGAGCTTGATCAGGTATTGCAAAGTTGGGGTTCTTTAGAAGCGAGTCTGCCTGCTGAGGCTCGGCCAGATTCAAAGGTGCCGCTTACAGCTTCACGTGAAGCAGTTGAAGAACTTTCAGGTGAACGCTTCATGTACGATGAAGTTCTCTACGCGAATCAGGAGTTCGAACCTGATTTGCAACCGAATGACGTTGATCGTCATGTGCGGGCACTTGGTGACATATGTCTTGTGTTTCTGAACACGAATGAATTTGTATACGTCTACTAAGGTTTTTACTGATGCCACATATGAATCGTCGAGAAAGCATGTTTCGCATTGGTACCTCACTTGGCAGTGTGGCGTTTGCGTCGCTGCTTGCTGGTGATACAAAAGCGACTGAATCAGTTGGGCCACTTGCTCCCAAACCAGTGCACATTCCGGCAAAGGCAAAGAATTGCATCTTCTTGACGATGACAGGTGGGCCGTCTCACATTGATACCTTTGATCCCAAGCCAAAACTCAAAGATCTACATCTGAAAGAGTTTACTCGCAGTGGTGAAACCAAGTCTGCGATGGAAAGTGGGAAGCGATACTATGTCCAGAGCCCTTTTTCGTTTCATCAGCACGGTGACAGTGGCGCACCAATGGCTGACAATTGGCAGCATCTCGCTCGGGTGGCAGATGACCTGTGTTTCTTTCGTGGGTGCCAGGTTGATAGCGTGAATCATCCGACGGCCATGTACCAGATGAATTGTGGCAATCGTTTTGGCGGAGATCCGGCAGTCGGTGCCTGGGTGACCTATGGGCTTGGCAGTGAGAATGCAAATCTACCAGGGTACGTTGTTCTTCCAGAAGTGTCAGATCCGCAGGGTGGCACTCCAAACTGGGGGAATGGGTATCTACCAGCGTTCTATCAGGGAACACCACTGCGGCCGACGGGTTCACCGATTCTAAATTTAGCGCCGCCACCTGGTGTGACCGCGAGACGACAACGCAATAATCTGGATCTTCTCAAGAGCATGAACGAGCGGCATTCGGCCTTGCATCCTCAGCATGACGAACTCGCTGCACGGCTTGAGAGTTATGAACTCGCCTTCCGAATGCAGACGGAGATACCGGATGCGATTGACATGTCGGAAGAATCACAAAAAACTCTTGAAGCCTATGGTGTTGGGCAGTCCGCAACAGATGCATTCGGTAGAAAGTGTCTTCTCGCTCGAAAACTCGTTGAAAAAGGTGTTCGTTTTGTTCAGCTTTATAACGGTGGGTGGGACAGTCATGACTATATCGAACGAGCACATGGCAATCGTGTGCAAAGTGTTGACCAGCCAGTTGCGGCGTTGATAGAAGATTTAAAGGCGAGAAACCTTCTTGATAGCACGCTTGTTGTTTGGTGTGGTGAGTTTGGGCGAACGCCAGACAATGGTGTTCGAGGTGGTGTGGCATACGGACGGGATCACAATCCTGATGCCATGACCATCTGGTTGGCTGGTGGCGGAAGTAATGCGGGGCACACGATTGGCGCAACAGATGAAACCGGTATGACAGCAGTTGAAGATGTGCATCACGTTCGCGACTTTCACGTAACGCTTCTACGACTCCTCGGACTGGATGACAATAAGTTGACCTACTACCACGCCGGACGATTCAAACAGCTCAGCCAATTTGGCGGCAAGGTGATAGACAAGCTCATCGCATAAGTCGATATCTTACTTTCTAACAACTGATAACTCATGATATCACGCACTCGACGTCGTTTTCTACAAGCCTGCAGTACATCTTCGATCGCTGCTCTCGCCACACCTACGGTGGCTGTTGACCGCTTCCACCGAGTGAACCCGCTAATCAAAGGCGTATCGCTGAGTGCGTATTCGCTCAAACGCCACATGCAGTGGTGGAAGGGTGATCGAACTGATGAACACCTCGACATTCTTGGATTTCTGGAGTACTGCGCGAGACTCGGACTCGACGGTGCCGAGCTGACCTCGTACTTCTTTCCTTCACCGCTACAAGTCACGTACACC
>JABHNP010000077.1 GCA_018694455.1 Planctomycetaceae bacterium
CACGAGTCGTCCGGCTGACGTTTGGAGTGTGCTTGTGACGCTCACGGTGGCAGACCGCCCAATCATCTCACGGCCGTGTTCAACAACAACCATTGTGCCATCATCAAGAAATCCAACGCCCTGACTTGGTTCTTCACCCTGCTTCACAATTTTTACATCCATCATGTCACCAGGAACGTATGACGGTCTTAAAGCAACGGCAATGTCATTTACATTCAACGCAGGTACGCCACGAACACCAGCGATCTTCACAAGCGTTGGTTCGTTTGTGATAACGCGTCCACCAAGGTTGCGAGCGAGTTCAACAATTTCAGATTCAACCGATGTGCCTTGGGCCAATGATCCTGGGCTGCTGAGGATCTCTACATCAATTGTTGGTGTGTTGCGCAGTCTTGTCAGAACGTCAAGTCCTCGTCTGCCTCGCATCCGTTTTGGTTTTTCAACAGCATCTGAATCTTGCTGAAGGTCTTCCATAACTGATCCCGGTACAACGAACCGGCTCTGAAATAGGCCGGTATCAGCAAGTTCAGCAATCCGGCCATCTACAATAGCACTTGCATCAAGTACGTTTGGTCGTAATCCACGGACGTCTCGAGCAAATTCCACGTACGGTATAATGAAGCGAAAATCGTTTCGCGTCTGCATAAGCACACTTGTCGAAACATAACAAAGCAGCATGCCAAGGATGAGCGGCGTCCAAGGGAGTATCGGTGAAGTTGCGAATGATGCTAAGAGGGGACTTAGCGCAAGAACGGCTACGTACGTTAAGAATACACCAATGAGTAAGCCAAAATACACAGAGGTGATGACTGTCAAATCTTTCTTCTTGATAAACAAGTCAATTAGTATTGCAGATAATGGTATTCCAATCATTGTGATTAAGACGACCCAAGGCACCCAGTCTGGTGCGGATCTCATTGATGCAGAGTTGAAAATCAGAACGGCAATCCCAAGAGAGACCATGCAGAACAGCGTGCGAAGAAAAATGAGTGCCATTGGATGTATTTCGTTAGGAGATGATGAAGCATAGAACTAGATATAAAAATACCGAATTACCAACAGGTAACTCGGTATAGCCGCAGGTCATACAATATTACCATGCGAGAAAAGGTAAGGCGTAAGAGTTCACCGTTAGGACGCTTAAAAGCGAAATATGGGGCACTTTATGTACAAACTGGCCTACTTTTTCAAGCGATAAGCAGCGTCCCGGTTAAAAAAGCGGTCAGTCATGCCCGCAATGTAATCGGCAACACTTCGCGGCACGCCGATCGTTTCAGATCGCTGGAAATAGCCAGTGGGCAATGTATTTGGGTTTTCACAGTACCAAAAAAATAAGTCACGCATCGTGTGCTGTGATTGTCGCCTGACTTTCATTACTTGATCACTCCGGTAGACGCGTTGAAATAAGAATGATTCTAGTTCCTCTTTTCCCTGCTGTATTGTCAGGTCATGGGAAACAATCCGGTTTCCATCAGAGGATACCCGCTTAATTTTATCAACGGAAGGATTTTCCAGAGCCTGCAAGCGAGCCGAGGTTTGTGTTACAAGTCCGGCTACCTGTAGTTCAATGAGTTCGTGGAGTATTGCTCGACGTAATAGTAGTGGGTCGAGTTTTCCATGCTGAGAATCGACGTTGGCTGCGGCTCTTGCTACCAGCGGCAGTTCGAGTAATTCATCGAGTTTTACAAAGCCCAGCTCAATGGCGTCATCTGCATCATGTGTATCGTAAGCTATTGAATCTGCAGCATCCACGACTTGAGTCTCAAGGAGCGGAGGTAGAGCATTTGGAAGTTTAGCTCTCACAGATTGGGCATCGAGAATTTCTTGAGAAAGATTCAGACCCGAACAAGTTGGATATCGATGCTCAAGCAGGGTCATGATGCGGAGTGCTTGGCGATTGTGATTGAACCCGTCGTCTTTTTGAAGCAGTTCGTTAAGGGTATCTTCTCCGGCATGGCCCAGTGGTGGGTGCCCTATGTCGTGAGCCAGAGCCAGAGCTTCTGCAAGATCTTCATTAATTGCCAAAGACCTCGCGAGCGTTCGAGCAATACTTGTGACTTCAAGTGTATGAGTGAGCCTGCTTCGATGATAATCGCCTGGATATTCAGTAAAAACCTGTGTCTTATGAGCAAGTCTTCGAAAGGCAGCTGAATGCACAATGCGATCTCGATCACGTTGATATGGGCTTCGGAATGGGTGAGGAGTCTCTTCATGCACACGGCCGGCAGAGTTGATTGCATGCATTGCATGCGATGCAAGTATCGCGGCTTCACGAATTTGCCAATTGAAAGGTAGTTGTGGCATGGTGCCAGAACGATTTGCTTCGTGTCTGGTTTGCTTCATCATGTACAGGCTCTCAATTGGTTCCAGAGGTCATCGAGTGCCTGTGGGATCACCCTTGTTCCGGCAACACTTGTCATGAAATTGACATCACCCGGCCACCGAGGCACGAGATGCCAGTGGAGATGGCCCGGTACGCCTGCGCCGGCGACCTGACCGAGATTAAGCCCAATGTTGAATCCTTGTGCTTCTAAGGTGCGAGTGAGTCGTTGGCACCATATGGCGAGAAGCTGTTGTAAGTCGAGCAAGACCGATTCATCGATCTCAGGCAGAGTAGCCTGATGCTGAAGGGGAGCAATAAGAAGATGCCCGTTTGTGTACGGATATCGATTAAGAATCACGACACTTTGATCAGTTCGGTCTACCACACCAATGTCACGGTCATAGCTTTTAGGCAATGCCGCAGCGCGGCACAGAAAACAGCTTTTGTCAGCATCTG
>JABHNP010000076.1 GCA_018694455.1 Planctomycetaceae bacterium
CTGCAAGTTGTATCAGCAGTTCCTTGCGACGCTGCTGTATCACAGCGTTTGAAGAGAAGCTCAAAGCACCTGGTCGTAATCGGCCAAGAAATTCTACAGCTGCTTGTGGCTTCAGCCAATCAACATGCCAATCACAGGCACCTGTTTGAGATAGATCAAGGATCAGTAATTCAAACGAGGCCGGCGTAAACTGCCAGGCATGTGCATCTCGATACATTTGATCACCACCAGCAATCTGTTCAAAAACAAGTTGAGATACTCCCGGCTCATGGGCAAATGCAAGTTCAGCAGCTGTTTCACCGGCTGCCCAACCCGGCCTGCCACCTAACGTCATCGAATACGAAATTTCATTGAAAAGAACCGCGGCGGTATGTATTTTCCGACTTTCGTGATGTGCAAGTAAAACATCACCGGCAAACGAAGCTGGCCGAAAGAAGTCAAAGCACCATCGTTTGTCAGGAAGCGCAAAAATGAGCATGCCATCGTCACGAAGAAGCCGCCGACAACTGTCAAGAAAGGCTAAAAGGTCGGGCATATGTTCAAGCACATGGGAAGCAACAATAGCATCAAAACTTCCCCACTCTTCAACAGGAAAAGCCTCATGAAGATTTCCCTCCTGCCAGATGACGTCCACGTCTTCAATTTCATTGGCATCAATGACTGCCTTCTTATATTTAGCAAGCAAGCCTTCACGTGTGTCATGATCAACAACGCAGGTATTCCAGCCGTCTCGCTTCGGAACAAGTGGCCGAAACGATGCCCCGACTTCAACAATGCGTGACTCTTGAGAAATTCCTGCCAGTAACGCGTCACTGCGCAGGCTGTCTGTTTCACTCATAGGGTAGCGTTGCCTCAACGATTGCATCCGCAAATCGGTCCCAGCCATATTGACGTCGCACAAAATCAGCATTTGCTTCTGCCACACTGGCATACTGCGATCTATCTCGTACGAGACGGATCGCCTCCTCAAGACCGGTATCCCAATCGTGTGCTGCACAAAGTCGCCCAGCATACTCACCGGCCATGGCTTTCGAAAACGGTACGGTCGGTGTTGCTACAGTCCATGTTCCAACTGCTGCTGCCTCAAAAAATTTAAGTTCGCTCTTACAGTTTGTAAAAACATTTTCTTGAAGCGGCGCAATGTTCACCTCCACTTCGGCGATCAGTCGCTGGAGATTCATCCAATCATGCAACGGCAGCCGATCAACCCGACCACTGTATTGTGCTAGCTCACCAATATCATCCATAAAGCCAACAATCCGAAAGCGAACATCTGGATGGCGATCAAGGATGCGACACACAGACTTTATAACAATTTCAAAATCCTGCTTATGACTTGGAGTACCACTAAAATAGCCAATGGTGAGAGGACCATCGCTTGCGTATTGTCGGATTCGTTTGGCTGCTAGAAGATGATCCGAAACCTGTTGCTGGAGACGGTTCAGAAAATTGGGCACGATGCAAACCGGCCCCCGGACGACTTCTTCCATCCGCTCGGCTAAGCATTCATTCGTGGTAATACCACCGTCACAGAGTTTGGCAGTAGCTTCGATACGGCCAATATACGCAAACCACCAGTCGAGGTCTTCGTGTGACTTGCCTTGGGCAAGGGTATCAAGAATGAGGTGAACGTAGCGAGTATCAAACACGAGATCATCGCAATCAAATAAAATTCGAACCCCATGCGACCGAGCTGTCGCAATAAGCCTTGCTACATCTGCGTCATACCGCACCCGAGCAATAACGAGGGTGTCGATCTCTGCAAGCTGCGGCAAGAGCGCAGGAATATCTTTCAACTGAAACCAGGTAGCCGAAGTACGCCCGTGCCTGTCTGCACGAAGACTCTCAACCATGTTAAAGACACGATACCGATACGTACTGGTGTCTGGTTTTTCGTACAGCCAGGCAACACGAGGCCTTTCACCCTGAATCGAAGAGACTCGAGAATCAAGTGTTTCTCGTTCCCACGGTGGGTCATATACAAGTTCAGTGTTCAATAAAGAAGAAAACATACGAGGCGATATACCTACGGTGTAAGGTAGGCAGCGGTATCGCTGCCGTGGTCGAGTTTGCGACCAGACACAAGTTGAAGTTGTTGAGCAGGAGATTGCACTGCGACGCCACCAATGTAATGTGCTGCCATACGTTCAACGATGTCTTCGAGCGCCACCGTCCAGTCACGGCAGATACCGTCGGCTGCCATAGCTGCCGAACGAGCATCATTGTCACACGCCTTTTCGGCAAGTTCTTTGAGCCCGTCTACAAGCGACTGGTGATCGGTATCAGCCATAATAATATTGGCTGAATAGTTACTAAGATCTTGCTTACTACCGTGCCTATTCGTAAGCACAGCAGCTCCCGCAGCAGCAAGGTCGAGTGGTGGGTAGGACGGATGTGGCGTATCCATCAGAACGAATCCTGCATCTATTGTTCTTACAAAGGCGTTATACTCATCCCACGAGAGCCCCTCGACACGCTTTGGCTCCATTGCACAAGGAAACTCGAGGTCGGGCACGTGGCTTCCAACGAGTTGGACTTCCCAATCACGCGGCGTAAACACACCCTGTAAAATTGCAGCAGAAAGTGCATCAAGCCCGGCACAATAAAGATTTCGTGGATGATTCGGGCGAGCATAAAAAAATAACTGCCGCCGGGCAGTCGGCGAGGCTTGACGAGGCTTACTTTCTTTCTGGTGACCGGGGAAGGCCGGCTCGAAGGGGTATGAACGCTCGGCTAACCGAGGAATTGAATATGGCCCAGACGTCAGATGGTGATACAGCAGGTGTGTATTGATTGCTACAAAGACACCTGGCTCCTGCAGCGTGTGCTGGCAACGCAGTCGCTCATCATTGAAGGGGTAAAACATTCGCTCATCTTCTTGCAAGATGTAGCACAGACGTTCTCTGTTGATACTCGATAATAGTGCCCGAGTTGTCCACCATGACGTTGAGAGAAAACAATCTTGCTCAGAAACAGAAAGGCTTCGGTTCCCGGATGGTGGAGTAAAAACCGCCTCAAACGGTTGCTGGAGTTCGATCTTGGCCGCTGATAAGACCTGCCCCAGAGCCCCTGCGTCAGGTGGCTCATTCAGGGTCGCTAATCGAAGTGTTGCACCAAGCCGATTGGCAAGCAACGTGCCGAGAATAAGTGCCGTGCCAACACCGCCAAACAGTGATGATTTGCCAACGCTATCTGTGACAACAGTGAGTCGAAGACGATCGTCTGGTATCGGGAAGATATTGACTGGCTGGTGACCACTACGTTGTTCGTCAAGCCATGCAGCCACGGTTTGTCGTTTTGCCCATACTTTCGGAATCTCTTTTGTCAGAAATGGCTGAACATCAGAAGTAGTTGTGTTTGATTTCTTCTCGCGCAATCGCAGTCGAAAACGTCGGTATCTTTCCTGAACTGCTTTGAGAAAAGAACCAAGCACAGGAACCCGTGACATTGTGTCACCAAAGATACGTCCAACTTTCATCGATGCTCTATCTGTCTAAGGACAGGGGAAAGCAGCCGTTAGTTTGACTGCAAAATAATCACAACGAACGAACAGATCATAAGCATAGGACTCCCAAATCGACAACATTACTACCGGCATGGAAATTACAGGGCAATACAACGGCCAACGAGGAAGCAGACTTCAAGCGGGGCGAACAACAGACGTTCTCATCAACCAATCGGATAACCTCTCTGATTCTGAGGCTGAAGTCTCCGAACAGGGGACCAGAAACACTCCAAAATAGCATGGAATAGACCATGAAGGGTGAGACTTCACGCATTTTTCAATTGGTTATTCACTCTCTTTACATATTCTCTCGCTGGTAATTTATTGAACCGGATCATAGAAGCGTTGTAATTCTTGGGCTTCACAAAGAGACCGCCCCCTTGCTAGTTTCTAGCACATGACTTTTAAACACCTTCGGGCATACGGACATCGTTTCCGCAGAGTCACTGGATGACCACGACACACAGCACACGCTCATCTTCTTGTTGTCTGATTGTTACTGGCATGCATCGATCTGGTACATCTCTTATGGGGTCAATGCTCGTCGATGCAGGCATTCAATTTGGTGATCAACTCACCGATGCCGGACACGGCAATCCGGGTGGCTTTTTCGAAGACTCTGTTATCTGCAGGATCCACGAACAATCCCTTGAAGCGAATGGTATTAACTCCCAAGGTTTCACAAACTGCAGCGAGCTGACATTCCCCCTGCCTACCCGGAAACAAGCCGAGGCAGACTCAGCAAGTCGTCGAAGTTCAAGTACTCACTGGGGGTGGAAGCAGCCACGAGCGACTCTTTTTCTTGATGAGTGGGCAACGATCGTACCAGAAGCCAAGTTCGTGCTTGTATTTCGACGACCGTGGGACGTTGTAGATTCTCTCTACCGACGCGGCGACCATGTCTTTTTCCTACGACCTACGTTTGCACTCAAAGTCTGGGAAACCTACAACGCTGCGCTCCTCCATTTTGCAACACGGCATAAACACAGAAGCTACTTAGTAGACGCCTCCCAACTCATAACTTCCCCCGCAGACGTTTTCAAATCTCTCGAGGAGTGGCTTCACGTTGACTTAAAGCCCTCATTCAAAAAACTGAAGCAAGAACAGCTTTCTTCTCTTGCTATAGGGCCCCGTGTTGAATTTATCAGAAAATTCGAACAAGAGGCCATGAGTGTTTACCTGAGACTCTGTGAGTTATCTGGCTCTCACCCAGCTGTTGAACCTTGGACAGATTCGATTGCACTATCAAATGACAGAATCGCAAATGACAGAATCGCAAATGACAGAATCGCAAATGACAGAATCGCAAATGACAGAATCGCAAATGACAGAAGAGAGGTATTCTTTCGTGACTGGCAGCATTCGTCATCTGAAAAGCACAACCCGTGGCATCACTTACAGAATGACGCCCCCTAATACATCTCAAGAATACCGAAATTACTGCTGCGACAATAGCTTACTGCGTGTGTCATAAGCAGGCATCATGGCCTCACTGCTCCTGACCTTCATGAAGCATCGAAGAGCATCGCCCTGCACTGTTTGAACGACATTTCTCTTCGTCGTTCGAGTGTTCCCCTAAGGGCACGTTCGTCACGCATCGATAAAACTTCTCTCCTGAGCACAACACATGCGGGTACCCAAAAAAAACAGCAGCAGTCGCTTCGCACACAACGACAACGCCGTCCAAACACCTGGCGATCAGGCTGCACCACAGATCAAAAATATTTCAGCCGAGTTTTAGAACAACCGCGAGCCACTCTCATCAAATGTGCATCAATCAATGAAAGGTCGTAGTCGATTTCCTGACGATATGCCATTCGCTCGAGTTCGTTCCGGATAAAATCCAAGTCCAATCCGTAATGATTAACTACAAACGCGTTGACCTTCAAGAATGGAACCCCTAATTGAACCAGCCGTATCGGAGCCAACTCGCTCGGATTATTGATACGTCGCCTGGTCTTTTTTATCACTCGATATGAATGCCGAATATTTCTCCAGTTGAGATGTGGGGCAATTTCAAGAAATGAGAGGTTCGGCTTAATGCTGCCATCTGCAGAATCATAGATAGCACCGACATGGAAACCTGCCTCTCGGAATTTTTCTGTCATTCCTATTTCGTAAGCATTGATAACATCATTTTTCTTATCGAGTGGCGTGATACTCTTCCAAAAAGAATCGAACACAGGAGAATGAATCAGATTTCGACGCATGCCAAAAAACCAACTCTGCAGATGATTCGATGGCTCATGAGCCTTACGCTGTTTGGTTCCTTGTACCGAATGAACCATTCCCCAAAAATCAACTTCATCTAGACCTGGACTTTCCAAGACTGGGGCGAGATCAAAAAGTGGGCCGTACACACTATCGTTACAACAAATGATCTCATCAAATTGTCGGTAGTCTCCTAGTGACTCCATGCCTTTCTTCCAGCTACAAAAGTCATACCCTTTGTTCGGACGGCTGATAAAATGATCCACGTGTTGAGCAATACTTTCAGGCAATGCCGTGGCCGATGCTGACACTACAACGAGACAGTTCACAACTTCTCGATAACACTGGATCGCGTACTGCACGTGTGGATCGATAACACCGTCTCTGTCGTAATGTGCAAAGATAAGTGCTCGCTTGATTTGCTGCATCGCTATCGCCTCTAGATCAGTCCTTACGATGCTCGATGTCTTTGTATTCGTCTACGCAAGCCGTCTGCTCTACGATCCAGCCGATTCTTTATCTTCATCTCGGCAACTAGATTAGCAATCTTCGGGAATTGACCGAGTGTCCTCTCAGCGGCTTGATAATTCTTTAAGCGTATATTTTTTCTTACATTCCGAAGACATGATTTCGCATGCCAACGAGCGCTCCGAGATGTCATGGCCCTCCGCAATTCAGCTGGAAAAGACGCTGAATTAATTGTGATCGCTTTTGCAATATCTGGCCATACCATGTCACTGGCAAGAAGCCTTGATGATTCACTTTGTTTATGCCTTCGATACACGGCGAGAGCCTTCGGCTCATACCACACCGGAAACTTACCCGCTATTCTCACCCACATCTCCCAGTCCAAGGCCTGAATCAGATCAGGACGGAATCCTCCGATCGCTGCATACGTTGTTTTCTTAACAACAACCGAAGGGCATTGGACTCTTTGCCGTTCACCTATTCGCGACAGCCACGTATCCAGCACCCCTCGCTGCCATCGTAATCGTGATGTTTTCTTTACCACGCGACCCTTATCGTCGACTATCTTCGAACGACAGCAGGCCATCCCCAACCCTGGCTGCTCTTGAAATGCCTGCCACATTTGTTGATAGAACCCTCGTTCTACACGGTCATCCTGGTGCAACAGATGGACTAAGTCTGCTCTCGCAAGAGAGACTGCGTAATTCCAGTTCCCTGCAAGGCCGAGATTCTTACCTGACTTCACAAACTCTACCCGGTCAGCAAGACCAGATTCTTTGAGTAGCGACAACACGTCGACCGTACTCGATGCATCATCAACAACCGTTATCTGCAGAGAGTCTTTCGAAAGATCAGTTCCATTTACAACTCGTCCATCGAATTGTTTCAAAACTGACTGAATCGCATCTAGTAGTGATCGGGAGGGCTCGAATGTCGGAATCATTACAGAAAATTTTTCCTGTTTTTTGAATTCCTTCTCTCCCTTCATTATTTCTCCGATCCAATCAAACCGTAATGACCACAATCACACGATTATGGTTCTTAATCAGATAACCATGGCCGCCCATAGGTACTTCCACATTCTTCTTGCATTCACACCCAAATCACAATGACTACGCACAGCAAAAACTAACCACACTGAGCAAGAACACTGAGCAAGAACACTGAGCAAGAACACTGAGCAAGAACACGTATCATCAAACGAGGCCACCCAAGGCAACCTGCCAAGAAATTACCGGCACCACATGTCCACGCCGTAGATCGGAACAATCTCCTCAAAGACAACTTCGACACTGACTTCACCGAAACAGCTTCTCTGGCTAATCCAACGATACCCAGACTACCAGATTCCGACTATCTGATCCTCCCGACAACATTTTTCACGCACGATTTCACAAGTATTCCATTGTGCCGAAACACCTATTGAGCTGAGTTCACTTCACTACTTAAATTCCCGAAGAGTATGGGTCACCAATGAATAGAGAAAATTCGTATCAAGTCGGGCGAATTAGCTGAACAGATCGAATCGCGTCGCCCATGAAATACAACAACAAGAATGCGGCTATTGACTGGGGTGACCTTACCGGTGTGGTTTGTGGTGACTACGAACAGCCCATACACCGACCGCCTGACTTTATCGGCATCGGCGCACAGAAATCTGCAACTACGTGGTTATGGACACAGCTCCATCGAAGCCCTTCAGTAGCAATGCCACCTATCAAAGAACTTCATTATTTCGATCGTCAACTTCCAGCAAGTCCTTTTCCGTCTGCAAATGCTTTGACACGACTCTCAGACAACACCTGGAAAAATCAAATATGTGACGCGTTACGCCATGCCGTTGAATCTGACGACAAAAGTCGCATACGCCAACTTATGCATTACTACTTTGCAGATTGGAATGACGCTTGGTACTGCGAGCTTTTTGGGCTTACTCCTCCTCATCAAATTACCGGTGAAATTACACCTCGGTATGCAATTTGTGATGACAAAAGCGTTCAGCACATGGCCGCTATAGCTCCTCATGCAAAACTCATTTTTTGTATCCGAAATCCGATTGATCGGTTCTGGTCGCAGTGTCTCATGAAATATCGCTTTGGGACACTAGCACCTGGAGCACCAGCTGCCATGGCGTTTTTCAATACACTCAATGGAAAACCCCGAGGACACTACTCAGAGACACTCCTCCGTTTCTCCAAGTGGTTTGATCCCAAACAAATACTGATCGTATTTTATGATGCCATTGCCCGCTATCCCCAGCAAACACTCGATGAAATTCATGACTTCCTTGACATTCCTCGGTACGAACATCAAGACTCGTGCAAGCTTTCAGTCAACAACGCAACAAATGATGAGGGCATACCAAGTGAACTTCGGGCACGAGTAGCGGCTTCATACAGGCATGAATTGCATTGCCTCCATGATACCTTCGGTGGGCACACCTCCTCGTGGCTTGAAACAACACCTCCACCAAACATTTTTCCAGAGAAAATGGCCGCTCCCCCGTGTACGTTACGACTTAAAGAACAACATCTCGTAGCTTTTGACAGACTTCTTCAACCTCGGCGTGAGCGGAAAAAAAATAAATTCAAACTATTCTGCCTTTCCATGCAGCGAAGCGGGACGACTTCGACTGGTGACTGGCTCGAGTCTCACGGCCTCATAAGAGCCGGATCACCAACCTCGACGAGGTTAGAGTGGAGCCGCTCATGGTTCGATGGAGAACTGGATCTCGTTTTCGACAATGAAGAGTTTAAGAATGCTGAAATTCTCGAAGACGACC
>JABHNP010000196.1 GCA_018694455.1 Planctomycetaceae bacterium
CTGGAAAGCATTGTCATGACAGCTGCATTGGTAATCATGCCGCCACTTCGCATGCCTTTTGTTGGGGTACGCTTAAACCGAAGACGGCCAGGCCCCGAAGGCTTTGCTGACGCAACTTCAAGACCGAGTTCCGCATACGCTTTGTTCAACTGTTGTGATCGATACGTGAAATCCGAATGAACAAATTGTGTGATTGGCAGATTCTCGAGGAGTACTGCTTCAAACAGCAAGAGTGGCTCAAGCATCATATGCATACTCAGTCGGTATTTTGAAAAATAGAAGTCAGGAAATAATTCTGGATCGGGTGTTGCTGAAATCATCCGATCGAGCTGAAGCCACTGCAAGGGAAATGCATCACAGAACCGTTTCAGTTTCTTGCTCTTCAACATCCTCTGAACTTCATTTCGAAGCACCTGCTTGTCATCAAGTAATCCGGCCTCTGCTGCCGACAGAAGCTGTTCATCTGGAATACTGCCCCAAAGAAAAAAAGAAAGCCTCGATGCCAACGAATACGGGTCAAGTTCGTTCTCGGCAGCATGCTGATCAGCGGCGTTATAGATATAGAGGAACCGTGGTGATGCGATAACGGCAGCGGCAACGGCTTTCATAGCGTCTTCAAAGGTCATGCCCTTCGTTCGCTCAGTGTTCACAAACGCGACATACCGTCCTAGTGTTTTCTTGTCGACAGGATGACGGAATGCGTGTGTCAAGAAACCACGAAGCCGTGACTCAATCAGTTTGCTCTCAGTTTCAAGATTCTCTTTGGGGAGCACAAACAAGTCCTCCCAGATGCCAACGTTTTTTTTCGTAAAGTCTTTGCTCTGCACAATTGACTGACCAAGAGACAGAAATGCCTCCATTAATACTGGTGATAGCGAAAGATGATCTGCCTGGGTATCAAACCCATGCTCAGCCCTAAGATCTTGTGGAAACGGTGTGACTCCTGCGAGCCTTGGCTCGATGAGCTGTGACTTTCCGAGCGGGCGATTCCCAACACCAACCGTTTCCGGCAACTTACCCTTCGCAGGATCAAAGTAATCTTGATAGACGCGGGCCACTCGTTCAGGGAGTGCAAAGACAGCGCACTTTAACTCAAACAAATCAGTCACTGCATTGTGATACTGAAAGCGATTCATTCGCCGGAGTGACTGCTTGCGTGGCGGCTTACTTTGTTGTGTCTTTTTAACAAGTAAGTGCTGAAGATCGTCTGCCACTCGCACACGATCTTCTTTTGATGGCTGGTCCATCTCTTCTGGAGGCATCTCATGGAGCTCGATCACATGATGCACCAACTCAATGAGTTCTGGTGATTGTTCCCGCCCGCTGGCGAGCAACTGAAGGTCAACGTCACCTTCTCCAGCAGCACCATGGCAGTCGATACAGTGCATCTCAAGAAAAGCAGTGACCGCAGGGAGACGCTCGGCGACAGCCACTACGCGACCAGTACAAGCGAGGCAAACCAGAACAAAAGCCCGAACAAAAAGTGGGCGTACGTGAATCACCGAGTTTTTCTGCATGACGGTAGCTTTCATCATAAGCGCACCTAAGGCGTGCCTTTATTGCTTAATTAATGTATGTCTTGCATGAAACTTACATAAAAAGCATCACTAATTGACTCATTCTTCCATTTTAGGAGTGCTTATTTCTTGCGATCTAGGCAATAGAGAGCTAGGTTTGAATAATTCTAGCAATCCTCAGAGTTCTCATTACCCATTTTTAGTCGATCATGAGATTCATGGTGCGTGGGCGGTGACAACGTTCGTCTGTAAAAAATCCCCCAAAAATTAGCCAGCTAATAACTCGAAGCACCTTAAAGAGAAACCTACGAGTCTTTAATGACCAAAAATAGCCGTCGACACAAAAACCGAGCCGCCAGAAAGCATACACAACAGGCCAACAGCAAAAAGCAACTATCTTCACTAGAGAAACTCGAGCAAAGGCAAATGCTCTCAGGAGATTCTCTCGACTTTACTTTTACTCTTTCTGAGGGTCCGAATTCTTATCAACCAGACCAAAGCTATTCATACGCTGCACCATGGACCTATACAGCAACCAGCAAGGTACAAGGCTCCGTTAACCAAAGTGACTGGTCTGCCGATCAAGCTAGTAATGCTAACAATATCTACGACACCGCTGATTACGTGATTAAAACAATCGATCAATACAGAGATGCTTTAGTCAATGGTGAAATCGCTGAGGTTTCAGAAGACCTCGTTGCCTGCTTTTACTATCAGGATCAAAGACAACCTGACCTGTTGCCGATAAACACTCTTTACAATCCAACAATTATCAATGCCTGGGTGGGGTCGAGTGACAATCTTTATAGTCTTCTCGTACTGAACCAACGCTTCCCTAAGGACCCAAGTGGGCTACCCACATTCTTTGAACGAGGCGGAAATGGTGACATCACAGGTAGTACAGGAGTCGCACTGAGTGCTCCAAGCCAGTCTGAGGACATTTTAAATGAAATGGTTTCAGACAAAGCACTCCAAGGATTATCCCGAATCGTTGGATTCCCATTCATGGGAGCAGGATCACAAACTGCGAATCCAAACCCAACAGCAGCGTCTGCTGTACCACAACTTGCCGTATTCAACCGAAGCCATGGATCTTTCACAAATGCGTCAAACTCCCAAGACACGATTGCAAGTCTGAGCGACTACGTCCCTACGCTTCTTTCGTCCTTCCAATTCACGAATGATCTACGCCCAGCAGAAAGTCCAGCCTTACCCCAGGAAGTATTTTGGCATCTATTAGATGCGTACTCGAGCGGGTTTGAGGACAAGATGAACCCCATTGAGATATTCTCGGGAATAAGCGGAATTCCTAATCTTGAACAACGCATTGCATACAATCCAAATTCGGACTACCAGGTTTATGACGCTTACAATCAGCCAATTCAGGATCTAAGCAATCCAAACTACGACGCCTACAGAGAAGCATGCGACACGGTCCACGGATATTACCTTAATAGTGGTAAGACAAACCAATGGGCTGTTCATAAGTTTTTTAAACATTTTGTGGACCATCGTATAGTGGCTCTCGAGTCTCTTGATCCAACTACCCAGCTTGTTGAATATGAAACAACAATTGAAGAACTTGCAATTGGCTTTCGCGCTCTGATGGCTATGACGTATGACGCCAGTCCACTTTGGTCTTCCTACGGGACCGGTTACTCTAATGCAGCACACCCACTAATAGGTAAGTCCTACGATGTACTGCGCCAGCCAGAGAATCACCTCCAAATTTTCTCAGGCCAAGAATTTCAACTCCTGAACATCGAGGTGCCACCAAATTTTCTTAACATTACCGCTCAAACACATAGTCCTCATAACCCTAGTGACCCTACGAGCTATCCGACCTACCCGAGTCAGGGTTGGTTCAAACTTGAAAACACTGAGATACTGACTGGTGTTAACATTTTTACCAATGCGACAGAACATGATTATCAAACAAAATATGACGTTATCGCACCGGGCACGACTGCAATCATGCCAGCAGGAAGCTTGAGTAGTGATACATTATCTGCAGCGGGTGTTCTCACCGCAACTCCACAGGAAATGCTCACACCTACGTCACTTGTCACGATCGGGAATAGCTCAAAGCAAATCAGTGAACTGCAGGGTTTTGTTCACAGTGATGAGGTTCTGCCAGCTTTTTTTACCACGTACATTTCACTCGCCGGGGGCATTGACCTAGTAACCGGTAGTCCACTTGCTGATGTGATCGTTGGACCCGGCCACGGGATGCAGCCGTATAGCCAGCCATTTCATGGACGACTAACTGTTAACGCTGGATCTGGTAATGACGTCGTCGCTCCAGGTCGAGGTGGTTCTCTGGTTCAGCTTGGACCAGGGGCCGACAGCGTCGTCTTCGAAAGTTCAGATCTGTTCGGAGAGGCCAACTTTGTTGATTTCAATTACGGTGAGGGTGATCGACTCTACATTACAGACGACATTCATCCGCAATGGGAAGGAAACACGCTCGTCCTCCGTGGCTTGCGGGGTGGAGAAAAAACTCTTCGATTAACAGCAATGAGTGATGATGTCTGGAACAAAGACGTTATATACAGAATACCGACCCACGATCCATCGACCTTAGCGGTCGGTACTGGAGGCTCGGTTGGTTCACAAAGTTCAGATGGAGCTGGAATATTTAATTATCTTGAGACCCATCAGTTTGTTCTACCAAGTGATAGGGACATGAGTAGTTGGACGCTCGAGATTGAGTCAAATAAAAATTCCAAACCGCTCCCTGAAGAAATCTGGGTTACAGTCGGTAATAATCAACATCAGTCAAAACTAAATGATAACAAACACATAATTTCGCTCAGCGTATTTAAAGAACAGATTGATTTTATTTCCGCAGGGGGGGCTTCAGCATTTCAGATCTCTGTCACACCGTATGACACGAGCCAGCAAGTCCAAAAATTCGGTAATCGCCAGGCACAAGTCTTTATCTCACGCTACGACGGAGAGAGAACAACTTATACTCCCGATGTACCATGGGGAAACACAATAAAAACAAGTGATCTGGGCACACCACAGGAGGTACATTCCCCAA